>DASQTN010000857.1:0-5833 GCA_035641895.1 Chryseolinea sp.
AAAAAGATAAGGCCATGGAAATTTATCGCGAGTTTCTTAACAAATATCCCGGTAGTGTATATGCTGCAGAAGCACGTAAGCGATTCCGATTATTACGCGGCGATTTCAATGGACAGGAACAGCCACAGTTGTAGTGGCCTATTCCACTTCAAATATTCCACCAGTAAGTAAACTTCAATACAAGAGCCCGGTTCTTAACGCCAAAATTCTCGGGGAAATAGTTATCCGTGTAAACAATGAATAAATCCGATGCAGGTTTATAACGCCATTGAATTCTTGTATTTAAATTAACATTGTCGAGCTGTTCATTATACTGCGCAAAAGCCGTGAAGAATAATTTGTTCGTCAGGGTAACATCTATGCGCGGACCAATTAGCCAAAATGTTTTATTATTCCACGGACTTGGCAATCTGATATCGTTATAATTAAAACTTAACGCGAAACTTAGATAGGGTTGAAATCTGTAGCCTACTTCCCCACTAAGATTCAGGCGTGTTCCATCAGCATAATATCCCCCGTAGCGTGTTGAAAACGTATATGTAAATATGCTTTGCGGTTTTGAAGTAAAATCGGTGCCAAATGAATTCCACTTATGCTTCGTTCCCACGGCCAAAGAATCAAGGCCAGAATTGGTAGGATCAAAAGGTTGCAGCAACTCGACGAAGTTATGAGCAACCCAGGCCGATAACACACTCTGTTTTCTGAATGTAACGGTATACGTCAGAAAACTTTCATTATCAGTTTGGTCAAAAGTATCGTTGAAATAATAGGTGGAATTTACTTTAGGTCCATGACTCAATACTGTTTTTCCTTTCGGAAAAAATAAGTACGCTAGCTGCGGATTAAATTTGATAAAGTTTTTTCTCGGAACATAACCCACCTCGGCCGTATAATTTTCCCCGACGTATTCATGTTGCCAGCTTACGGTTAATCGCCGGCTTGCATATTGTAAGTTAGCAGCATGGGTGAATTCTTTGTCTCGCTTTTCCGGACTGAATGATTTTAAAAAAAGAGTTTTTCCCGTCCACAGATTATTTGGCGATGCAAGATTATATTCCAATCCCAAATTTCTATTGAACTTTGAATAGACAGGTACTGAAGGATCGTCGCTGGGCATATAGTTCATCGACTCTTTATCGATGAAAATTATGCCGACATTTGATCGCGAGAAAACTCTTCGCTGTAAAGCAAAAACTGCAAAGTTCTGACGCGGTAAATCAAATTCGCCCACCTTTCCGGTTTGCATATTCATGACGCCGATTCGCCAGTTTTTATCGAGCTTACCGCTTAATCGTACACCATATTCGATTGGAGTACCAAGCCCAATTCGTCGTGAAAAGAATGGACGAATATTGGTGTATCCAAAATTTGCAAACAGGTCACCGTTCTCCAAAAAAAATTGCCTGCGTTCCGGAAAAAATAATTCAAAGCGGTCCAGGTTCGTCACTTGTCGGTCGACTTCTACTTGCGAAAAATCGGGATTGACGGTTAGATCCAAATTCAATGACGACGTCACGGCAATTTTTGCATCGACCCCAATTTCTTTTTTGTAGGTCGTTGATGTCCCCTTTTCGTAATTTTTAGAACCACCTCCCAGCACATAAGGAATCACCGAAATATTTGACCCGGTCTGTGGTGGAGGCTGATCCCAAGCCAAGATTCCCGTGTACGCCAGCGATGCAGTTGGAAATTGACGGGGCACTGGTGCCCAGCTTGATTTCTCGGTTGTTTTGAGATCGAGGCGGCTGAAGTTGATGCCCCATTTCGTAATGCCTTTTTTATAACGAATCGTTTTGAAGGGAATCGAGGCTTCAAAAACCCATTTGTCATCATCCTTTTTGACTACCGACGTCCACTTATTGTCCCAACTCAAATCAACCTTGCCACCTTCGTACATCAGGCCATCCCATTGTGCCCCGGCCGCATTGGCTCCAAATGAAAATCCATTTGTCTGATCGTCGAAAGTATCCATAAACAAAAGGAAATTGTCGTTTTTACCGAATGCAAAGTCACGACGCAACGACTCGACGAAATACCTGCCTGGCAACAGGTGGAAGCAGGTCGCTATAAGGTACAAGTTTTGTTGATCATAAGTCATTCGAACCTCAGTTCTTACCTTGGCGGCACTTGTGTCCATGGGGAGAACCATAAAAAAGTCAGCAGCGACATCGGCCTCGAGCCAGGCGACCTCGTCCATTATCCCGTCAATATTTATTGGTGATGTGGCAGACTTTATCGCAAGTTGAAAAGCCTCATTTTTCTTTTGAGCCTTTAAGCTCAGACAGAGAAATAGAGCCATCAACACCAGAAAAGGTTTTTGCATGAAGCAATTTCAGCTTTGGAAGGTTATGATTATCTGATTTTTGGATAGGAGGTAAACCTCGCAAAATTTTCAATGCCGACCGTATGTTCCGTTAAGTTTCACTTCCGAAACGCTGACGAGATCTCCCACTTTAATTATTCCGCTATTGATGACCTTTGCCGTAATTCCTCCATGTCCCCGCATGGCATTATAGCCTCCAACACCTAAGTTCTTTTCCATTCTAGAGCATGGATGACATTCGCCGGAGTATTCCAATAATGCCTCTCCCACGTTAAATTGCTTGCCTTTTAATGACAATAGATTAATCCCGCGAATCACAAGGTTTCGCCGCGTAAGTTCCGGACCTACGTTATCTAATTCGAGCAGCGAGGCCAGAACGTCAAGGTGCTCTGCCTGTATTAAAGTCACTTGTCGCGTGCCTCCTTTATTTTTATAATGGTCGCCTTCCAACCCTAAGTTCTGTAAGGCATTCACTTTGTCTAAGATCGTTACAGGGTCCAATCGCCCCGGCCGCACCAGTATGGATTCAACGCGTCCCGTGCGAAAAACGCCCTGTAAGTCATTTAAAGTCATAAAACCGAATACATTTTTTTAAAGAAATGGCTCAAAATACAAATCATGGTATGCATGCATAATAAAATTTTTTTACCTTCGCTGTCCCTATGCGAAGAGAAGAGACAGTAGATCACAACATTAAATCCGCATGGCATGCCATTGCCCGTATGTATAATCAACAGGCTAGCAAATATGATGTAACAACGTCAATTGGTTTCGTGTTGTTGAATATTCATTCTGAGGAAGGTACTCCTGCAACGAAAATAGCGCCTTTAATGGGCCTGGAGGCCCGAAGCCTTACGCGAATGTTGAAGACGATGGAAGAGAAAAAGCTCATTTATCGTTATCCGGATCCGGTTGATAAGCGATCTGTTAGGATTTACCTAACGGACCTTGGCAAAAAGAAAAAAGAGCTATCGAGGGCTTCTGTGCTCCTATTCAACAATAGGGTTCGCGAATTAATCTCTGAAAACAAGTTGAGGGTATTTTTTGAAGTGATAAGCGAAATTAATCAGTTGGCGACAAATGAAAAGTTTGACCCTTCAATGTTTAAAGTAAAAGCTGAAAAAAATTAACGGCCTCAGTATTAATTCTATGAAACGTCTAATTCGTAAAGTAGCTGTCCTTGGTTCTGGCGTAATGGGTTCTGCCATTGCCTGTCACTTTGCTAACATTGGGTGTCGTGTTTTACTCATGGACATCGCGCCAAAAGAATTAACAGAGGAAGAAAAATCGAAGGGACTGACGCTAGACAATAAAATCGTAAAGAATAGAATCGTACAGAGTTCTTTTGACAGGGCCATCAAGTCAAACCCTGGACCAATTTATTCTAAGAAATTCCTTTCAAGAATTACGCTGGGGAACTTCGGCGATGACATGACGAAGATTAAGGATTGCGATTGGACGATTGAGGTTGTTGTAGAAAATCTAGAGGTAAAAAAGAAGGTCTACGAAGAAGTTGAAAAGCATCGAAAGGCGGGTACTTTGATTACATCAAATACATCTGGAATCCCAATTCATCTGATGACAGAAGGCAGAAGTGAAGATTTCAAAAAGAACTTTTGTGGGACCCATTTTTTTAATCCTCCGCGCTACCTACGTCTCCTGGAAATTATACCCACCCCATTCACCGATCCAGATGTCATAAAATTCTTAATGCATTATGGCGACTTATATTTAGGCAAGACGACTGTGTTATGTAAAGACACACCAGCGTTTATTGCTAATCGTATCGGCGTTTACGGAATTATGAAGGTTCTTGATTCCATGAAAAAACTGGAATTGAATATTGACGAAGTCGATAAGCTTACTGGTCCCGTCATTGGCCGCCCGAAATCGGCAACTTTTCGAACAACAGATTTGGTCGGACTTGACACGATGGTAAAAGTCTCCTCTAACTTGCATCAGGCGTTGCCGAACGATGAAGAGCGGGAGAAATTTATCATTCCTCCTCCAATTCTCAAGATGGAGCAACAGAAATGGCTGGGGGATAAAACAGGGCAGGGATTTTATAAGAAAAGCAAGAGCACCAAAGGCGAAACTGAAATTTTAACATTAGACCTTGCCACGTTTGAATATAAGCCAAAAGCGAAAACAAAATTCGCTACCCTTGAGTCGACGAAAACAATCGACGATTTAAAGCAACGTTTTCCAGTTCTTTTGGCGGGCACCGACAAAGCTGGAGAGTTTTACAGAGATTCATTGTATTCAATTTTTAGTTATGTATCGAACCGAATACCTGAAGTTGCTGATGAACTTTACAAAATTGATGATGCAGTTTGTGCCGGCTTTGGATGGGAACTTGGACCTTTTGAAACCTGGGATGCGGTAGGCGTAGAAAAAAGCCTCAAGGCCATGGAGACTGCCGGGAAGAAGCCGAATCAATGGGTTTATGAGATGGTAGCATCAGGTAACAAGTCATTTTATAAAGTAGAAAATGGACAGGAAAAATATTATGACATCCCGTCGAAATCCTATAAGATTATCCCAGGCAAGGAAGAATTTATCATACTTGATAATCTTGCCGATAAGGTGATTTGGAAAAATGCAGAGTCGAAGATTACAAATTTAGGAGATGGAGTTATAAATTTTGCCTGGCATAGTAAGAGTTATACGTTGGGTAGTGCAGTCTTCGAAGGTTTAAACAAAGCCATAGACTTAGCAGAGAAGGAGCACACTGGACTGGTCATTGGCCACCAGGGTGCTGATTTTTCATTGGGCGCGAATCTAGGTCTCGTGTTTATGTACGCCATCGAACAAGAGTATGATGAAATTGATTTCATGGTTCGTCAATTTCAAAATTTAGTAATGCGTATCCGATACTCTTCGGTTCCCGTTGTTGTTTGTCCACAAGGGCGAACATTAGGTGGAGGGTGTGAAATGACAATGCATGCTGATTTGGTTCAGGCAGCTGCCGAGACCTATGTTGGTTTAGTGGAAGTCGGTGTCGGGCTCATTCCTGCCGGAGGTGGTACGAAAGAATTTACGAAGCGTGTAAGTGATTCTCTTGAAGAAGGCGACGTTGAACTGAATGCATTACAAAATGCGTTTATGAATATAGCGACTGCTAAGGTCGCGCTGTCGGCGGAAGAAGCAAGAGAAATGGGCGTATTGCGAAAAGGTGATCGTATTTCAATCAATAAGGATCGTCAATTGAAAGATGCAAAGTCGGCAGTGCTCGAATTGGCAGAAATTGGTTATACGATCCCGGTTCAGGCAAACAATATTAGGGTACAGGGAAGGGCGGGGCTTGCGTTGTTCACCGCCGGCGTATACGGCATGAGAATGGGAAATTACATTTCGGACCACGATCAGAAAATTGCTTTGAAAATAGCAAATGTTATGTGCGGGGGTGACTTGACCGCGCCGCAAGAAGTAAGCGAGCAATATCTGCTAGACCTGGAACGCGAAGCCTTTGTTTCGCTGACCGGGGAAAAGAAAACTTTGGAACGGATT
>DASQTN010000858.1:0-3708 GCA_035641895.1 Chryseolinea sp.
CATGTCCGCTTAAGAAGCGCGCGAATTCATTTGCCTCCATATGCCAGCGTAGGTGTCCATTTTCGATATTTAATGCGGCCGTAAACATTCTGGAGGGATAACCTACATGTGGCGAGTTCTCCATTACGGTTTGGTTTCGCGTGGCGGTTCCAGTAATGTAGATCGTCTGGCCATCCGGTGACGCAGTAATGGCACTAGGTACTGTAGCGGCCTCGCCAATTACGTAAAATTCACGCCAGCGTTCTCCCTCAAAGAATGATGAAGAATATTTGGCGACGAACATGGGCGAGACACTGAAGCTGGAGGGGTCAAGAACATAGCCACCAACAACGACGTCCCCATCGGCAGTGGGCAACAAAACCTCGGGATAGTTGCCCTCAATTAATTGTGACCAAATGACTTCGCCGTCCGTCATATCATACTTGATAAGGAGTCCATGCCAATCACCCTGCTTGGCGAGCACGTAAAGTGCGGCTTGAGTTTCGGAAAATGCAATTGCGATAACCTGGCGTCGCGTTCCAGGTGACTCACCTTTTCGGGAAAAAGATTCCCTCCATATCTCTGTCATTGTTCGATCATACAGAAAAACCTCGAATGTGCTCTCGTATTGACGAGCCACGGCAATTGCGTGACCTCGCCTTTGAACAGCCATACACTTGGGACGATCGAGTTTGCCGCTCCGTTCATCGTCCCAGGTTCGGTGAAGCTGGAATTCCTGGCCGGAACCGGAAATTGTAATAAAGAGACAAAGACATACCAAAACACGTCTTATATCAAAAAGAATGTGACGGCTTACGGTTAACGGGAGGTCATTTTGCTTCATAATCTTAGTATTTGAAAGTTTTTTCGATGTTCAAGTCAGATACGTTTACTGAATTCACCTTTTGGTGGCGACAGAACTGAAAAGGTTACCGGGGGAAGCGTATCTTTTTTTTGAAGGCAAAACCTTATTTCAAAGAGATCTAAAAATGATTGTGTAAAACTGTCTTAAGAACCGCGGTTTTTTTATTTTCAGGAAAGCAGGGAGAGAACATCATCAGCATTTGATATAACTTTCGAGTCTTTCCTACGTAGGGATAAGTCAGTATTTTTACGCAAGCCAACGTTTTAGCCAATATGTTCCTCGAAAAACTTAAAAAGGAAGTTCACGATAATTTGACCAATGACCAGTTTGGCGTTGAGGAGCTGGCTAAAAATATCGGCATGAGCCGCTCGCAGTTGCATCGTAAATTAAATACAGCGACCGGACAATCTGTAAGTCAATTCATCCGGGAATACCGGCTACAACGCGGTATGGAATTACTAAAAGAGGGGCAGCTAAACGCCGCTGAGGTCGCCGATAGAATTGGCTTTGGAAGCGCGACCTATTTTAACAAGTGCTTCAATGAATATTATGGGTACCCGCCAGGCGAAGTCAAGAATAAATTATCCGAAAATGCTTTGGAGTCAAAAGCGTTTGAGCCTTTAAAAGCTAAACCTATTCCTCCGCGAAAAAAGAATTTCTACTTGCGACTTTCAGCAGTCGCTATTCTGTTGCTAATCATAGCCGTCGTTTATTTTAATAGTAGGCAACGTGTTGCATCGGACAGAAGTGACAAATCCATAGCGATCCTTCCTTTTAAAAATCTAAGTGAGGACCAACGGACCGAATATTTTAGTGAAGGAGTCATCGAGGCAATTCGAACCAGTCTTGCGCAAGTAGGGGAGCTGCGCGTAATTTCGAGAACTTCCGTTGAACAATATCGGGAAAGCGCGAAGTCTTCGCGGGAAATAGCCCGGGAGTTAGGTGTTGCCACGCTATTGGAGGGTAGTATTCAGCGTGATAATAACAAAGTGAGAATTGATGTTCGCCTTGTCGATGGTGAATCGGAAGGGCAAGTGTGGGCTAAGAGTTATGACCGCGAATTAAAGGACGTTTTTGCCATTCAAAGCGAAATTGCTCAATCGGTAGCGAACGAGCTTAACGCGAAACTTTCGCCAGAAGAAAAATCGCTGCTTTCCAAAACCGACACCGACAATTCAAAGGCATATGACCTCTACCTTAAGGCGATTTATGAATACAGAACTTATTCAAACAAAGGTGCACATAACTCTATTGTTCTACTGAAAGAAGCCATCGCGTTGGATTCAAATTATGCGCGGGCCTATGCGTTTCTCGCTAACAGTTATATGGGGCTGGCAGCCATCTGGGGCGCGGAGTTAAGTGCATTAGAGGCTCTTCAAAAAGGAAAACCGTTCATCGACAAAGCGTTGTCCTTGGACCCCAATCTGGACGAGGCGCACATGCTGATGGGCTTCTACAAATTGTATAATGATTGGGACTTCAAAGGAGCAGAAGCAGAGTATAAGCTTGGGATCGTATCCAATCACTCTGACGCACTTGCGATTTATGCCGACTATCTGAACTTCGTCAGGCGACATGAAGAAGCCATGGTTTACGCCAAACGATTGAACCTGGAAGATCCTTATTATCCGAACAGTAGAATAATTTTGGCGTACTTCTACAATAACCGAATAGATGAAGCATTGAAGTTTTCGGAATCAAGGCTAAAAATGTTTAATAATTATTATACCCTCGATGCTCATGGGTTCCTGTTGTTAAATATTCAACGCCCTAAAGAAGCTATCAATTATTTCCAAAAAGCCATCGACCTGGAAGGTATCCGATATCCCAGAATGTTGGGATGGATGGGGGCGGCATACGCTAAGTCAAATGACAAGACGAATGCCCTCAAAATTATTGATGAATTGAAAACACGCCTTGCAAACAATGACAAAGGTTCGGTTGCCTTTTTTATTGCCGTAATTTATTCTGCATTAAATGATAAACCGTCAGCGCTTTCCTGGATCAAAACTGCTTATGAGAGCCATGATATGGAGATGCCCTGGCTGATGACGGAGCCTCAATTTTATAACCTGCATGACGATCCGGGATTCAAGCAAATCGCCAGACAAATCGGTTTCCCTTAACGATTCTTACCGCAGGTTTTTCGCCCATTTCTAAATTTTATTTTCGCGGGTCTACTGGTCATAGCAGGTTTTGTGTGAGCCTTGGCGCTTTTCAATTGCCTTTTGTCGTCCCTTTTTTCAGTGAGGTGTGAAGTGGATGCAACGTCCTTCTGGCTTTTTTTTAACGCATTCAACAATTTTTCATGATTGAAAAAAAAAGTTTAAAGTCTTTGCAACATGCGTTGAAGCGAGATTCACAGCCTCCGAGTCATTTTTGCGTTGCAATGCACCAAAGCTTTTTCACTCTTTAACTAAAATGATAATCATGAAAAAAACTCTATTCCTCTTGTATGGCGTTGTTGCCTATGCCATTTTCT
The DNA here is from genome assembly GCA_035641895.1 of Chryseolinea sp. Taxonomy (GTDB): domain Bacteria; phylum Bacteroidota; class Bacteroidia; order Cytophagales; family Cyclobacteriaceae; genus Chryseolinea. The sequence continues at coordinate 3,327 of DASQTN010000858.1, forward strand.
TTGCAACGTTCTGTTATGCCGTCGGTTTCGTCAGCACATTGCTTGTGCCGAAACACATTGATAGTTTACCTCAGTCACCCTTGAGCTACGCCTTGTTAGTTAATGCTGGTCTGCTGACCCTTTTTGCCCTTCAGCATAGTGTGATGGCACGTCCCGCATTCAAACGGTGGTGGACCAGATATGTCCCTGAACCCATTGAACGAAGTACATACGTTTTATTATCGAGTGTGTGCTTACTGATCCTTTTCCAAAACTGGCAACCCATTGGCGGGGTTATATGGCAAGTTGAATCAGAACCTTTTCAAATTTTCCTTAAAGCCCTATGTCTCTTCGGCTTTAGCATTGTATTGATCAGCACTTTCCTCATCAACCATTTCGACCT
>DASQTN010000859.1:0-2781 GCA_035641895.1 Chryseolinea sp.
TCTATGCGTCATCCATCGTTTCGAGGCGTTCGTGAGGATAAAAAAGCGAAGGACGTAATTCGAGAAAATCCAGGATCAACGGAGGCTATTCTTCAGGAAGAGCATCAAAAAGGTGATTATAACGTTCTGAAAGCACCGCAGAAGAAAGGCCGGCAGACGCTGTTAAATCCTACTGATGAAACTCAGGTAAGAAATATTGAAGGACATGACTTGAAGTTTACCAATCTTAGTAAAATTTTCTGGCCCGACGGCAAAGTGACCAAACGCGATATGTTGAATTATTACTATCAGGTCGCGCCATTCATGTTGCCCTACATGACGGATCGCCCGCAGACCTTGAATAGATTTCCAAATGGTATCAATGGTATGAGCTTTTATCAAAAAGATGTGACCGGCAAGGTACCATCATGGATAAAAACGCATAAATATTTCAGCGAGGGTGATCAGCGTGAAAAGAACTTTTTAGTCTGTACCGACGAAGCCAGTCTCTTGTATATCGCCTCACTCGGCTGCATTGAAATGAATCCCTGGAGTAGCACGACGCAAAAACCTGATCATCCAGACTGGTGTATTATAGATTTGGATCCTGATAAAAAAAATACATTTGACCAGGTCGTTGAAGCTGCTCAGACGACACATCAGTTATTGGAAGCAATCGGAGTTTCCAGCTATTGCAAAAGTTCGGGATCAACCGGGCTGCATATTTATATCCCCCTGGGCACACAATATACCTATGAAGATTCTAAAGAATTTGCGAGGGCAGTGGTGACGAGGGTACAAAGTTTACTTCCTGGTTTTACCACGATTGAACGTAAAGTATCCGACAGGAATGGCAAAATGTATCTTGACTTCCTTCAAAATAGACCCCAGGCTACCGTCGCCGCGCCATATTCCCTGCGGCCAAAGCCCGGCGCTCCCATATCCATGCCCTTACAGTGGCATGAAGTTAAAAAGGGACTTGCGATTCGAGATTTTAATATTAACAATGCTTTGTCAAGACTGAAGGACCAGGGAGATCTCTTTAAAGGCGTTTTGGGTAAACCTATTAATATAGCCAAGGCATTGAAAGCACTTCAAAAACTTTAGCTTGATTGCTGCAGATCAAGGAACGGCTTTTGCAATCTGTGGCATTATTTCCACAATGCTCTGCGCGAACTTATGTCCCAAGCGCTGTTTCAAGGCCTTTAGGGGAGGCATATAGATTGTAATCAGGAGGTACAACCTTCTAACCATGATTATCCTAAAACGTAGTGTTCTCATTTTACTGGGCGGAATTTTATTGTCTATTGCTGTGTGGAGCGGTATGCAAGTCTATAAGCTGTCGGACGAACGTGCCGAGCTTAAAAACGATTATAGCGTTCTCAATAATATCACTTATGGGCTATTGTCTGTAAATGCCTGGCGTGACCATATTGTAAAAGTGGTAACGAATCGTATCGACGATTTTGAATTTACGAAAGAGCAGGACAAAGCGTTGAAATATGAGGTGTCTCAAATTTTACACGCTGTTATCGACAAAGCAGACAGCCTGGTAGACAGAAAACAAAAGACATTAGGAGGAAAGCTGAAAAAATTTGCCGTTAAAACATTAGTGAACGAAGACAAAATACATGCACGTGTTCCTGAGTTTGCTGAAACCATTGTTAACGAATTAAAAAAACCAAAAAACAAGGAAAAAATAAAATTCATCGCGCGTAGCAAACTGGAAGAATTTGGCACCATCACCTATGATAGTACAAATGATATCAGCCGCAGCGAAAGTATTTTGGCAAAGTATGATGCCGCAGACCTTCCGACCTTTAATTCCAACATCGTCGTGCTCCTGGACGACTTACAAAAGCGCACCTACTTTTTCACCTATGTTATTTTGGGAATCATGGTTTTCTTTTTGATCATGTGGTGGTTCCTAAAAAATCAAAAGTCGCTTCACTCGACATTTTTTGTGCTTTCAGTTTTATTAACATTTATAGTGTTGTTCGTGGGCTTGACAACGCCGATGATCGAGATAGATGCGCGGATAAAAGAGATGAGTTTTTTATTGATCGGTGAGCGAATTTCTTTCCACGATCAGGTGATTTTCTTTCAAAGCAAAAGTATAGTGGATGTGGTCCGGATTCTCCTGGAGACCGGCAAATACGATTCTGCTATCGTTGGGATTTTGATTCTTATTTTTAGCATCGTATTCCCTGTCGGAAAATTGTTAGCGACTAAATTCTATCTGCTTGGCAATGAAAGATGGAGGAATAACAAAGTGATCCAATTTTTTGCTTTTAAGTCAGGCAAGTGGAGCATGGCGGATGTGAAGGTCGTTGCAATATTCATGGCTTACATTGGCTTTAAAGGCATTCTGGATTCGCAAATGGCAAGCCTAAATCTTGAAACGGATTCCTTGGCAAGTATCTCTACGAATGAGACGACACTACAGCCGGGCTTTATTTTATTTCTCGCTTTCGTTTTATTTGGTTTGATACTTTCCGTGATTCTTCAAAAAATAACCTCTGCTGAAGTCCCCGATAAGTTGATCAAAGCAAATTCGCTTCGACCCAGCCTGAAAACAAAACTTGCCTGAATGGGTGCCGTGCACTCTTTTTTTTTCATTCCTTTTTTTGTGGTTGATTTTTTTCGACTATTTTAGTCTGAACCAAATCAACCAACCAACCTCTAAACATGAAAAATTTACCCAAAGTGATAGGCCTAGTCCTATTGGGCATCGTCGTATTGATCGGATTATTTATTGGCTACATAAAACTTGCGCTACCGGATGTAGGTGAAGCGGAAGAC
>DASQTN010000860.1:0-2678 GCA_035641895.1 Chryseolinea sp.
TTACGGAAAGTTCTTGGTCTATTTGGGTAAGGGATCTGAATTTGTCACTGGCATCTTGCTTTTACTGGGACTCCTTACCAGAGTAAGCGCTCTCGTGATCATCGGTAACTTTTGTTACATAACATTTTTCGTAGGAGAGGGTCGATTTTGGTATCAGGAGCAACACCCCTTCATGTTTGCTCTCTTTGGAATTTTATTTCTTTTTACCGGTCCCGGCGCGTGGAGTTTGGACAGAATTCTTTTTAGTAACAAAGCGTAAATCTCCTGGCATTTTTACCAAGCGGTTATCGCTTGTTTTAGGCGAATGAATTGACAACACTCTATTTGATTCCAACAAAAATCCGTTTCGTTTTTTAGCGAAAAAGTTGATTTTGCAGAAAAAGTTGAAGCAAGAATTTTGGATATTGGTGGTTTAAAAGAAATAGGATGTCACAAGAATATATTGAAATACAAGGAGCGCGTGAGAATAATCTCAAGAATATTTCCTTGCGTATCCCGAAAAGGAAAATTACCATTTTTACAGGAGTATCAGGCTCCGGAAAATCCTCCATTGTATTTGATACCATTGCAACGGAAGCTCAACGCTTGCTAAATGAAAATTTCAGCATGTTCGTCAGAAACTTTCTGCCGCGTTTTCCGCAGCCTGATGCTGATAATATTGCAAATCTCAGTATGGCCGTTGTTGTAGACCAGAAACGGCTAGGAGGAGGGTCCCATTCCACTGTCGGCACTATCACAGACATTTTTACAGTGCTTCGCCTTCTCTTTTCGCGGGTAGGCGTGCCTCATGTCGGCAACTACAATCTTTTCTCTTTCAATGATCCGCAAGGCATGTGTCCGGAATGCAACGGCATTGGGCGCAAGGTTGGACTGGACCTGGAGAAAGCTCTGGACAAATCAAAATCTCTTAACGAGGGGGCTATCCTTCTTCCGGACTATGCCGTTGACAGCTGGTACTGGACGATCTGCATACAGTCGGGATTATTTGATAACAAGAAAAAACTTTCGAAGTACACGAAGAAGGAGCTCGACTTGCTTCTATACAGCGAGCCATATAAGGTCAAGACCAAGGTAGCTGGGAAGGATATCAATTTTACCTTCGAAGGTGTAGCAACAAAGTTTAACAACAAATACGTTGTCCGGGATGTAAAAACGATGTCTGAGCGCACACAAAAGACAGTCGAGCCATTCATTACAAACGGCCCGTGCTCTCTTTGTAAAGGTGCACGCCTTAGTCAGGCGGCATTGAAATGCAAAGTTAATGGGTATAATATCGCTGAACTTTCGGCCATGGAAGTAGACGAATTGATCGAGTTCATTCGGACAATTCAGAATCCCGTTGCCCTTCCAGTAGCCACCACATTAATTCATCGGTTACAATATCTTGTTGATATCGGACTCGAGTATCTCAGTCTTAATCGCGAAACCAGTACGTTGTCTGGCGGCGAATCGCAGCGCATTAAAATGGTCAAACACCTCAGTGGAAGCCTGGTGGACGTCATGTACATTTTCGACGAGCCCAGTGTGGGCTTGCATCCACGCGACGTACACCGACTGAACGACCTGCTGATAAAGCTGCGCGACAAAGGCAATACAGTGCTGGTCGTAGAGCATGACCCCGATGTTATAAAAGTAGCCGACCATGTTGTTGATGTCGGTCCGCTTGCAGGCCGTGGCGGTGGGAATATTGTTTATCAAGGAGCGTTTACTGGACTCCTCAGAGCGGATACCCTCACCGGTAAGCATTTGAAACAATCAATGCCATTAAAAGAGCGATTCCGCCAGGCAAAGCACCATCTGACAATTTCTAAAGCAAATCTCAACAACCTGCAAAACGTTAGTGTAAAAATACCTGCTGGTGTGCTTACTGTAGTTACAGGCGTTGCTGGTTCTGGGAAAAGCTCTCTAATCAATCACGCCTTTTTGCAGCAGCATCCCGAGGCCATTATGATTGATCAATCGGCAGTCGGTACGTCATCGCGGTCGAATCCTGCGACCTATACCGGTATTATGGACGATGTCCGGAAAACTTTTGCTACAGCAAATCGCGTTAGCCCTTCGTTGTTCAGCTTCAACTCTGCGGGCGCTTGCGAAAACTGTCAGGGACTTGGAGTCATTTACACCAACCTCGCATTTTTAGATGAAGTCAAGACACCCTGCGAAGTTTGTGGTGGAAAACGTTTTAAGGAAGAAGTACTTGCTTATAAATTAAATGGTAAGTCCATCAGTGATGTGCTGGAGATGAACGTTCAACAAGCCTTGGAGTTTTTTGGCGCTAAAGAAATTGTTCACACACTGAAAGCGATGAATGACGTCGGCCTTCATTATCTCACACTGGGGCAACCACTTAGTACGTTGTCTGGCGGAGAATGTCAGCGGATTAAGCTTGCCAGCGAGTTACATAAGAAAAGCAGCATTTATGTGATGGACGAGCCGACGACCGGATTACACATGTCGGACATCGGTCACCTGTTAGAAATTATGAATCGCCTCGTAGATGAAGGAAATACTGTGATCGTCATTGAGCACAACCTGGAAGTAATAAAAAATGCAGATTGGATCATTGACATGGGCCCCGAGGGTGGTAACAAAGGAGGCAAAGTAATTTTTGAGGGAACACCCAGGGAGCTCATTCAGGCTAAACATTCGCTTACCGGCGCATACTTAAAAAATCATAG
>DASQTN010000861.1:0-9615 GCA_035641895.1 Chryseolinea sp.
GTATGATGACTATAAAGGAATTGACGTGCAAGGCAAGATTGTAGTTTTGTTAGATCAGGCGCCAGAAACCTTTGGTAATAATGAGCGTGCTTTTTTTAGCTCTCCGAATACAAAATATCAGGAAGCTGTCAAACGCGGAGCAGTCGGCGTAGTCACGCTGAATATGAGTCGACGTACTTCGTGGAGTGCTCTGGTTCGGCGGAATGCGCAGGGAGCATTTAAATGGGTTGATTCCAAAGGTCGTCCCCATAATTCTTTTGAAGAATTGAAAGTTATCGCCTCGGTGAACCCTGAACAGCATGAAATTTTATTTAGCAAATCGGGAAAGAAATTGCACGACGTGTATAACCGTTTAAAATCTGGAAAAGCACAGTCTTTTGCGATGAATGTGGATGCAGAATTAAAAATTAAAACGAAGCACGACACGGTTGAAAGTTCAAATCTTATCGGTGTCATTCCGGGAAGCGATCCTGTTTTAAAGGATGAATTTATCGTTTATGTCGCGCACCTTGATCACTTCGGAATTGGAACACTTGTAAAAGGAGACTCCATCTACAATGGTGCCCACGACAACGCTTCTGGTGTCGCAATCCTCATGGAAATTGCACGCGCTTTCCGCGCCCTTCCGATCGCCCCTAAACGCTCTATCGCCATCGCGGTGGTGACAGGGGAGGAGTCAGGACTTTTAGGGTCAGATTATTTCGCGACTAACCCTACCGTTAAGGGAAATATTGTAGCAAACATGACGATTGACATGCCCTTCTTTTTTCACCCCGTTCTCGATATTGTTCCATACGGCGCACAACATTCAAGTCTCTCTAACGGCGTAGCGGAGGCAACGAAAATTCTTAACTTGAAAATCAGTCCTGATCCATTTCCCGATCAGGTGATTTTTATTCGCAGCGATCATTTTAGTTTTGTTAAAAAAGGTATACCAGCGCTTTTTATAAAGAGTGGCTTTATGACGGCAGCCACCGATACCGTTAACAGAGCTAAGTCGGATGTGGCATGGCGATCGACAACGTATCATACACCCCAGGATGAAATGAGCCAGGCGTTTGATTTTGGAGGTGCGGCGACACATGCCAAAGTCAATTTTTTGATCGGCCTAGTGACGGCAAATGACGCGGAAAAACCGAGTTGGAACAAGGGTGACTTCTTTGGAGGGAAATTTGGTAACGGTGGGGAAAAAGCTCGGCCTTAGCATTCCTAAGAAACTGTGCGGATGTCGGTTTGGGTACTAATTTAATTTCTCGCTCGCATTTGTTCACGTTTTTAATTCACTCAGTGAGTGAAGCTCAAACACAACGGCTCGTCAGGGCGTTAATAGATGACCGTACTTCCAGGAACATCAGAAATTCTCTAATAATTAATTACAAAATATTTTGATAAATTCTAGTAACTTTGCAACACTTGCTCAAGGGGTGCCTTGTTGATTGCCTAAACAATCACTGAAAAACAGGCTGAGATCATACCCAATGGAGGTAACAACTTCCATATACCTGATCTGGATAATACCAGCGTAGGAAGAGTATCACAGAAACGCTTAAATGCGTACACTTCGTGAGCATGGTTTTAACTTTTCATCCATGCATACTTATCAGGAATGGCTTGACCTTTTCAAGCAGGAATTATTTAATATCGACGCCATTCAAGTAGCTGTGTTAGTACTTGGCGTGTCCGAGGTATTGTTGGCAAGAGCGAACAATATTTGGCTATATCCAACGGGAATTGCATCGGTGACTCTTGCCATCTTTAGTTTGTTTAAAGTAGGGCTGTACGCGGAATGTTTGTTGCATGGCTATTACCTGATCATGAGCATATACGGATGGTGGTACTGGTCGACAAAGAAAGGTACTGCACCCGTTCCCATTACATTTTCTTCGCGATCAGAATGGTACGTCACGTTCGCCATCGCGATTGGTGGATCGATCATTTTATTTTTGTTTCTCACGTCGTTCACGGATTCTGAAGTGCCCGTGTGGGATGCTTGGGTAAGCGCCACTGGATGGGCAGGGATGTGGTTATTGGCTCGCCGAAAAATTGAGAACTGGCTTTTGTTAAATATTTCCAACGCATTTGCGATTCCGTTGTTGTTTCAGAAAGGGTTACCTATGCTTGCGTTGCTGACAATCTTTTTATTCGTCGTTGCCTGCATCGGATATTTTAGCTGGCTTAAAATTGCTCGAAAGGAAATAACGCAAGGAGGAGTGCATGTATAGTGAAATGAAAACGCGTATAAAACATCCATCGGAATTTTTGCCTGGGACGATTACGGAAGCAATCCGAAGCGACGCGTCTAAAGCCGAGCAAGACAGAACATTGACACTGGTGCAGCGTAACTGCATACATGAACAAGGGTGGTTCAATATGTATGTACCGGAGGAGTTCGGAGGGTTAGGCCTCTCACTACCGGAAATATTGAGGACGGAAGAAGCGTTGAGTTGGGCCGACGGAAGTACTGCCTGGGTTGTGACGCTGTGTAGCGGCGCGGCTTGGTTTGTTGGATTTCTAGACACTGAACTGTCCAAAAATATATTCAGTGGCGAAGATGTATGTTTTGCGGGTACTGGCGCCGTTACAGGTATTGCGGATAGAACATCAGCAGGTTATAATATTCACGGAAACTGGAAATACGCGACCGGATCGTTATTGGCGTCTGTGTTTACGGTCAATTGCCAGGTAAGCAAGAATGGAATCCTGTTACATCATGCCGACGGAACTCCCGTCATTCGTTCGTTCGTCTTGAAAAGAGATGAAGTGACATTACATCCGAGATGGAATGCTATGGGAATGATAGCAACGGGAAGCCATTCTTTCGACGTAAAGAACATTATAGTACCATTTAACCGAAGTTTTGTCATTCATCCGGATAATACAACATTAAGTCATCCGATTTTTAAATATCCTTTTTTGCAGCTTGCAGAGACCACGTTGGCCATAAATTTATCAGGAATGGCTTACAGGTTTTTTGACTTGTGCGCAGAAATACTTTCAAAGCGTGAAACAAAATCTATGGAAGGATATTTAAAGAAAATTCAAGAGGCTCGAACAATATTAGATGACGTACGGTCGGCATTTTATAACGATACCGATAAAGGCTGGCAAATGTTAATTTCGGAATCGGCTATTGCTGATGCTACGCTTAGCGCCATTAGCAAGTTAAGTCATGACCTTGTAACTGTTTGTCGAGATCTTGTTAATAACCTTTATCCCTTCTGTGGCCTGGAGGCGGCAAATACTCAAAGTGAAATCAACCGCGTATGGCGGAATTTTCACACAGCCGGGCAACATAGTTTGTTTCGTCGTCCGCATTTTGTCGCTCGACAACGACAGGAGGAATTTCCGTCGTAGGTTTTGTTTTTTCCGCTCACGCTAACTTCCACTGCTCTATAGAATATATTCCACAAGGTCGCAAACCTTAAGACTTCATGAACCGACCACTGATTACCTGGCTACCGAATACCTCTAGATGGCACCAATTACCCAATCAACATCACACCTTTCAAAACGCCTAAGCTACCATCCCGATCTTTCCATATTTATTCCGGTAATCAATCGGGGAGAGACCTGTAATTTTTTTGAAGACTGTTCTGAACGCCTTTGTATCGGTATAACCGACATCATACATTACCTCGTTAACATTTTTACGGCTCGTTTCGAAACTCTTTTTAGCAGCTTCAATTTTTACACGTTGCATGTATTCAACCGGGGTATTGTTCGTTGCTTTTTTAAAACGCCGTTCAAAATTCCGTTTGCCAATTGCAAATTTTAAGGCAAGATTTTCCACGGAGATTCTGTCGGAAAAATTGTTTTCGATGAACTCCTGCGCCTTCTTAACGTGTTCATCTTCATGAGCCTTTTGTCCGTTGAACATTATAAAAGGCGACTGGCTTTTTCGATCGATCTCAACCGCGAATACTTTGGAAGCCACAATTGCAATTTCCCTGTCCGTATGTTTTTCGAGTAGATAAAGCAGCAGATTCCAATATGAATTTGCACCGCCGCTCGAATAAAGACGTTGTTCCTCGGTGATGATCCGGTCATCCACCAGGTCAACTTCGGGAAACATAGTGCGGAACAGGTTGGCATATTTCCAGTGAGTGGAACATTTTTTTCCATTTAATAAACCAGTTGATGCCAGCAGAAATGCGCCAATGCATAAACTTGCCACTTCAGAACCTTGACGATATTGTTTTATGATCCATGGAATAAAGTCGCTGTTCCTTTCCAACGCAGGCTTTAAATCTCCAATTAACGCAGGCACAAAAATCAAGTCGGTCTTTTTCACATCGTCAATTAATATGTCCGTGTGAACAGTGTAGCTGCCTTTGTGCAGCTTGACCTCCTTCGTAAGTCCTACCAATTGAACGTTAAATACTGGTGGTCTCCCGGCCGCTTCTAAAAATTCATTAGCAGCAGTAAACATGTAACGTGGATCATCAATACTTGCTAAAACGGCCTCGTTCGGCACTAGAATCGAAATGTGTTTCATAAACAGCTATACGTTTTTCTGTTGTACGATGTTCAACTTTATAGGCTCAAATATATAAAAACAATTGTCGCATCCGACCCGGTAGAATGTCGGAATTACAACCAACGAAACCAAAAGGTTTCCAATAATTTTGAAACCATAAGGTTGCATGATGAGAAGAGATGTATTTCAGGCAATAGCAGATCCGACACGGCGCAAAATTTTGAATATGATCGCCAATAAGTCGCTGAGTATAAATTCGGTAGCGGGAAATTTTCTGGTGACCCGAACAGCAATTTATAAACACATGAAGATCCTTTCGGAATGTGGACTTATCGTCATTAAACAGCAAGGAAGGGAGAGGTATTGTGAGGCAAGATTAAAAAAACTTATCCAGGTTTCGAATTGGGTTGAGCAGTATCGGCAAACTTGGGATACGAGATTTTATACAATGGACGAATATTTGTCAAAAATGAAACCAAAACGCAAAAAAAATGCCGGAAGAAATTAAAGCAACAATATCTGGAAACAAAAGTAATTAATAGGGAACGCGCACTTACGGATCGAGAAATTACTTTCTTACCCGTATTTGACGCGCCGCATTAAGCGGTCCTATGGTAAATTTCCGTCGAACGCAATTCATGGGCATAACTAGTTCCGGGTGAACTTGTTTAAAATATGTGTAATAAAATAAAACAACTTGAAACCAATTACGTCAAAATCGTATAAGTCAAGCGTTGTATTTAAACAATCGGATAGTTAAGGCAAGAATATACAATTTTACAACTTATGTCCTTATTTCTGTGTCCAGTAAAGAAGGTGTACGTTTTTATTAAATAAAATTTGTTTCAGTATGATAGAGGTGTTTAAAACTGATGTAAATAATCAAGATCATGCAAGAGTGCTGGTTGATCGGATACACAAAGCATTTAAGCATTGTCGGGCAAATTTTGATTTGCAGGACTGTGACAAGATTCTTCGCGTAAATGGAGTTGCTGGGGAAGAAGAAATATGGCAGCTGGTTACGCTGGTGAGAAGTTTTGGGTGGCATATCGAAGTATTGAATGATGATGCATCTTTTGAAGGAGACGGACTCTTGCGTGAAAGATTTTTGATGGACGAATCAAAAAAATGAGTTGTGAACCGCAGAACGCAAATAAAGCTGAGACAACTTTCCATTCTCACGTTGGCTTGGTTACTGGTTGGCTTTATGATGGCCATCTATGACTACCTTGTGATACACACTAACAGCTCGATGGGTCCATCGGCTGAGTACTCCTTTTTGGCATCTGTTGCGATGAACATGGGCTCAGCCTTGGTCGGCGCAATGCTCGGCGGAAGTTTTTTAATATTTTTTGTTAACGTTAAGTACCCCGATAAATCTTATGGTTACACCTTGATCGCCGTAAGCATTTCTTTTATCATCGTAATATTGATCATTATCATATTGTTGGGCGTAATCTCAGTTCCCCTTCGGACCGGGAAGCCACTTTCAGATCCTATATCAATAGAGGCTTTGAAAAGGTTCCTGACAGATCCATCAAGAATAAAAAATGTTCTGAGTTGGTCGGTGATTGTAGCATTGACGCAATTGGTTTTGCAGATCAACAGCAAATTCGGACAGGGTGCATTGGGAAATATTATTCGCGGAAAGTACAACACACCCAAAGAAGAAAAACGCATCTTCATGTTTCTTGATCTTAACTCATCGACATCGATGGCGGAGCGGTTGGGTGACGAGACATATCACGAACTTTTAAAAGACTTTTTTTCTGACATCACGAATCCTATTTTGGATAACAACGGAGAGATCTATCAATACGTGGGTGATGAGGTGATCGTCGCATGGAAATACGAAGACGGACTCAAGGATAATCAGTGCGTGAAATGTTTTTTTGACATCAAAGTACACATCAAAAGCATGGAGGAAAAATATATGACGCGCTATGGTCTGGTGCCATCTTTCAAAGCAGGAATTCATTGTGGAAAAGTCGTGGCAGGGGAGGTAGGCATCATCAAACGTGACATTACTTATTCAGGGGATGTATTAAATACGACTTCCAGAATTCTAACAATGTGCAAAGAATTCAATGCAGAGATTTTATCCTCTGCGGATGTGATCTCAAAACTGACCTTGCAAAATTATGCAACGAAGCCTTTAGGTTCGATCAAATTACGGGGTAAAGAAAAAGAAGTTTTGCTAAGTTCGTTAAGTCTATAACTCACAGTTCCGAGCCATTATTGCACGGCTCGGAAACTGTGAACTGAGTGGCAATGTTGTCAGGCGATTGTGAGACGTTTCAGTCCGCCGATTTGCAAGTACGCCATGCCCGCTACCCACAACGCGACGGCGCCGATTGCAAAATAACCAAGTGGTGTTAAACTGAAAAGCTGAAGCGCCACGATCAAACTGCTGGCCACCACCCACCCGAGGTCAAGTCCAATGATCAATTTTACCAGGTTTGGATTTTGTGCCGTTTTTCTGCCTTCCAGAAAAACGAATATCGCAAAAAGCAAAAGAAAGATTCCTACCTCGATCACCGGTGTCGCTTTTTCTAATCCAAAAAGGATAGCAACTGGTGCTGCGAAGGCTATTAACCCGACGGCTGTCGCGCCTGAACTCAGCGCATTAAGAAGTAATACATTTTTGAGTGTTTTCATATGCTGATATTTTGTTTAAATGATAGGTCAAAGTTATTTATGGCCATCTGTGCATTGCTTACCATTTGGTGCCAATGACTTATCATTTAACGACAATCTCTCAGGCTGCTGAGAAATGACATTCAAAAAAAATATGTTTGTATTATGAATGATCAACAAAAACAATTCATCTTAAGCTTGCTCGCCTATGCTGCGCAACGAGATATTTTACCGGAAGAACTTTGCCAAAATGCTGACATCGATTTAAAGGCAATCAAAAGAAAAGCGGAATGCACACTCTCTAAAAAGCAATATGATGACCTTTGGCTTTATGCCAGCAGGCTAGGAAACGATCCATTGTTCGGGCTTCATTTCGGAGAAGCTCTTCAATTGTCTGCCTTAGGTGTCGTTGGTGAGATTATCAAGAGTAGCAACACGGTTGGTGAGGCAGTTTCTATCGCAGCCAAGCTAACAAATGTTGTCACTGATTTATTTAGAATGTCCGTCAACCATACAAAAAAGACTTTCATCATTCAGCTTACTCCGACAAGTTCCGATAAGCCTGATTTCACAATGCGTCAGATGACGGACTTGCTAATGGTGTTTGTTATTCACGAGCTGGACGGTTTGCTTCTGGAAAAAATTGCTCCACTATCTGTATTTTTCCCTTATCGGATTGACGACCCGAAAGAATATGAACGTGTGCTTCGCTGTAAGCCGTCAAAAAGCAAAGATCGATTGGAGATCCATTTCGACCGAAAGTTTTGGGGCGAACCTATATTGTCAGCGAACCATGAACTTCAGCAATTTCTATTGCAAAAAGTCAATGGAAAGGTTGATTTGAAAAAGCCCGAACAATTTAGTGACAAGATTTATCATTACTTAATAACTAATGCTTATCTCGGAATTCGGTCACTAGAAGATGTGGCTTCAAATTTTAATGTAACGCCGCGTAGCTTGCAGCGGAAGCTTCAGGAAGAAGGAGCTACGTTTCAGCAGGTGTCTGACGCTGTTAGAAAGTCACTTGCGCTTCATTATATCGAAGTCGGCACGCATCCAATTAAAGAAATATCAATCATGCTTGGCTACAATGAACTTAGTGCTTTCTCTCGCGCCTTCAAACGATGGACCGGCAGGGCGCCTACCAACTACGTGTCGTGACAGTCATCGAGATTGAAACCTCGACCGTTGATAAGCTTCAAAGTTTTATCTTGCCACCCGGAACCTCAAACCTGGAACCCTGACTTCAAACCAAAAAACACTCATGCAAAAAGCGAAAGGAAAGCAACTCAGAGTCCGCTGCTGGATTGATATTGATGGCGAACGTTTCTTCGGCCCCGGAAGAGCAGAGTTGTTACAACTGATACATGAGACGGGATCGATTTCCAAAGCGGCTAAGTCCATGGGGATGTCATACAAAAAAGCCTGGGACATGGTAGAGGGCCTGAATACAAACGCCCGCAAGCCGTATGTGATTGCGCATAAAGGGGGCGAAAAGGGTGGGGGAACAGAGGTCACACCTGCCGGGTTGGAAATGTTAGTGGCCTATCAAAAACTGAGCGGCAAACTCTTGTCAATCGTCGATAAAAACATCGACATCTTGAGACTGATCTAACTGTTTGTGGGTTAAAATCTGTTTTTTATACCCTTTAAACTTCTATCTGCATTAATTTCTATTAAAGTTATTGTCTTGCTACTATCCTTCTTACCTTTCGATATATACACGTGTACATATCGCGTGATATTCAATGGATAACTCGATAAGAAATTTACTACTACCTTTTTTCCTGGGCTGGATCCGGCAGCTGAATTCAATTCGGATTTTATTATCTAAAAATAAGGTGCGAAGATCATGAGAAAACTCATATTGCTATTATTTTTTACCGTTACGAGCATATTTTCCAATGGCCAAAAGACTGATCAAATTTTGATCGCTGCCGCATCAGATCTAAAGTTCGCATTGGACTCGATAGTAACTGCATTTAAGAAAGATTATCCTGATGCACGTGTTGACGTAAGCTACGGATCTTCCGGAAAACTGTTTGAACAAATATCCCATTCTGCGCCATTCGATCTTTTCTTTTCAGCGGACATTGAATATCCTTTGAATCTAAAGGAGAAAGGAATTGCTGTCGCTGACGTCCATACTTATGGCGTCGGAAGAGTTGTCATCTGGAGCCAAATTATCGATCCGAATAAGGAGCAAATCAATTCCTTGCTCGATAAAACGATTAATAAAATTGCCATTGCAAATCCGCAGCATGCCACGTATGGACGCAGGGCGGAAGAAGCGTTGAAGCATTATAAAATTTATGAAAAGATAAAAAGTAAACTGGTTTACGGGGAAAATATTTCACAGACGGCACAGTTTGTAACAGTTGGGGCAGCAGACGCTGGCATCATCGCATTGTCCCTTGCGCTTTCTCCTGCCATGAAAAAGCTAAACGGCCATTATTATGTTATTCCTGAGGATGCGCACAAACCTTTGAAACAAGGCTTTG
>DASQTN010000862.1:0-3319 GCA_035641895.1 Chryseolinea sp.
AAATTATGAGTATAGTACGTTATACGACCGCGAATGATTTCGTACCGACATCATTCAGCAATTTGATCGATCGTTTTTTCAACGACACGCTGGCTCGTACGGGTGGTTCTGCCTACTCTTTTGTGCCGAAGGTAGACATCATCGAAACCGAAAAAGCTTATGAACTGCATTTTGCTGTTCCAGGTGTGAACAAAGAAGATTTCAAGATCGACCTGAACGACAACCACCTGACGGTAAGCGGTGAACGCAAGTTCGCCAAGGAGAAAAAAGAAAACAATTTATACGTGGTTGAAACCCAGTACGGAAATTTTAGCCGCACGTTTTCTCTTCCAGAAAATGTAGATGCAAGCAAAATTAATGCGGTCTACAATAATGGTATTCTGGAAGTCACGGTACCGAAAGACGAGAAAAAAGTCTTAAAATCTTCCATCAAGGTTAACTAAGTAGAGAGGGTTAGATTTGGATGGGGTGAGGCGCTTCTAAAGGAGCGCCTTTTTCTATTATATCCTCCGCGGAAGTAGTGGGAACCGTTAATTTATCAACAACGTACGCTAACAATGCAACAAAGCCATCACTTGATCGGTTTATAAAATGAAACCTTCTCAAAGAAGGGTTAACTTCACGGCAACTAATCTCGCTCGTCAAATGAAGCGTTCGGTTTTGATTATTCTGGTTGTTCTGTCCGCCTGCATTGGGGGAGTTCTGGGTTCAATCGTCACTCTCAAATTTCTCGATGACTATGCTACAAGTTATCAATCAATTGAAGGAAGACAAAACTCCATTTTGACCGGATATTCAGTAGATACTTCATATCAAGTTCCCAGGGACCTAAATTTTCTGAGCACGGCGAAAAGCGTGACGCCAAGTGTAGTGCATATACGTACCTCCTTTGGACCAGGGGAGTTCAGTGTTAATCCCCTGGAGTTTTCCTTAGAATCGCCAGCACGATCTTCGGGATCAGGGGTTATCATCTCCGATGATGGATATATTGTCACAAATAATCACGTGATTGAAGACGCCAGTAGCATCGAAGTCGTCATGACTAACAATCAACGCTTTTACGCGAAACTGGTTGGCTCGGATCCCAACACCGATTTAGCTCTCTTGAAAATCAAGGCAAAAAATTTACCGTTTTTAAAATATGGTGATTCTGATGCAATTACTGCCGGTGAATGGGTTCTGGCCATCGGTAATCCCTTCGATTTAAATTCAACCGTTACCGCTGGAATCGTAAGTGCCAAAGCCAGGAACATAGGTATTTTGCATGAACGTAATAATCTGGAAGTAGAAGCTTTTATTCAAACCGATGCCGCTGTCAACCCCGGAAATAGCGGAGGAGCGCTGGTAAATCTTCGCGGTGAACTTATTGGAATAAACTCTGCGATTGCAACTTCGTCGGGAAGTTATCAAGGATATTCGTTTGCAATTCCTGTGAGCCTGGTAAAAAAAGTGATGGATGATTTGCTCGAACTGGGCCAGGTACAACGCGGGATGTTAGGCATTCAAATTACCGATGTAAATGCTGGTATCGCGGAGGAATTAAGACTGGCCGTAAGCCAAGGCGTATTGATAAATAGGGTCAATGCCGGAAGCGCCGCCGAGCAGTCAGGTTTGCTTAAAGGAGATGTTATTGTAGGAATTGACGGCCATTCAATTAATTCCGTTTCTGAATTACAAGAATGGGTAGCCCGGAACAGGCCGGGGAAAGAAATCGGAGTTAGTTACATTCGCAATGGTGAACGCTATGAGGTGAAAGCTCGGCTGCGCAACAGCGAGGGTAATGAGAATGTAGAAAAAAAGGCTGTTAAGTTTGACTTAAATGGTATCGAAGTAGAAGATGTTCCGTACAAAGAGCTGGTCGGCCTTCAAGTTGAAGGAGGCGTGAGAATAAAGGAGATCGTTTCGGAAAAGTGGAAGGAGTCGGGGATTAAAAAGGGATTTCTTATTACCTATATTGATAAAGTACCTGTCGATAATGTAGAAGATCTGAATAGAATTCTGGATTTTAAAAAAGGTGGTATCCTCATCGAAGGATTATATGCCGACGGGAAGAAGGGCACTTATGGTGTGGAGTGGTGATCTGTTCGTTTAAGGTTTTAAGTTCGAAGCTTCCTACGCAGGAAGGTCTAAGTCCCGCAACCTCCGTTATGACAATAACATATGCAAGCGGCCTCAAGAATAGCATTCATTTTATTAATTAGTTGTTACGCATGAAAAACTTTGGAATTAAGGAAGCACTTTCAGAACTGGGTCTTGGGAAATCTAATCCGGGTACATCGACCGGAAAAAAATGGTACACCTCTAAAGAATCTTCAATAGCATCGTACTCTCCAGTTGATGGGAAACTTATTGGATCTGTTTCGGCTACCGATGAAAAAAACTTCGACAAGGTTGTTGCGAAAGCAAGTGAGGCTTTTAAACTGTGGAGGCAGTGGCCTGCACCCAAGCGCGGCGAAATTGTGCGACAGATAGGCGAAGCGTTGCGACGTTATAAGGAGCCTTTGGGAAAGTTGGTCTCGTATGAAATGGGGAAATCCTACCAGGAGGGACTCGGAGAAGTACAAGAAATGGTCGACATATGTGATTTTGCTGTTGGGCTTTCCCGCCAGCTGCATGGTTTAACCATGCACTCAGAAAGGCCTGAGCATAGGATGTATGAGCAATGGCACCCAATCGGCATAGTGGGAATTATTTCTGCGTTTAACTTCCCCGTTGCCGTTTGGTCCTGGAATTCTATGGTAGCGTGGGTATGTGGTGATGTGTGCATTTGGAAGCCGTCGGAAAAGACTCCGCTCTGTGGAATTGCGTGTCAGAAGATTGTAATTGATATTTTTGATAGAAACGGAGTGCCCGAAGGCGTTTCGTGCCTTGTAAACGGAGATTATACGGTCGGACAATTATTAGCTAAGAACGAAAATATTCCACTAATCTCAGCGACGGGATCTGTGCGCATGGGCAAAGCAGTAGCCCGGACGGTAAGTGAAAGGCTTGGCCGCACACTCTTGGAGCTTGGCGGAAATAACGCAATTGTAATTTCCGAGCATGCTAATCTCGATATGGCCATAAGAGGTGCCTTGTTTGGTGCCGTGGGAACAGCAGGTCAGCGATGCACGTCTACAAGAAGATTAATCGTGCAGGAAAAGATTTACGATGATGTGAAGGAACGCCTGAAGAAAGCGTATTCACAACTAAATATTGGAAATCCTCTCGACACCCATTATCATGTAGGTCCACTTATCGACAAACAAGCTGTAAAAAACTATGAGCAGGCCCTACGGAAAATAAAAAGCGAGGGTGGCAGTTTTCTGGTTAAAGGAGG
>DASQTN010000863.1:0-5927 GCA_035641895.1 Chryseolinea sp.
TGATCCGCGAATGAGGCAGTCCAGATCTCTTTTTAGCAGATCCGGCCGTCAGTAGTACCGCACCCATCGACGCGGCGAGTCCTGTACAAATAGTCGCTACATCGGGATTTACGTATTGCATGGTGTCATAAATGCCCAGACCGGCATAAACTGAACCTCCTGGACTGTTTATGTACATTATAATGTCTTTTCTCGGATCCGAGGACTCTAAAAACAACAACTGTGCGGTAATAAGGTTGGCGATCTGATCGTCAATTCCCATTCCTAAAAAAATAATCCTATCGGATATAAGTCTGGTAAACACATCGATGGCGCGGAAGTTACCGGGACGTTCTTCGATGACGTACTGCGTCATATCTTTAATTTGACTTCCGTAACCATCAATCTTGCTAGCATAACTGTCTATTGTATTACCGCTCATTCCAAGGTGATGTACTGCATACTTCCTGAATTCGTTACTATTATTCATATTTTGAAATTTATGTCTTTTTGTGATTGGGATTAAACAGAATGCAAGCCCATTGATAAACAATCATAGCTATCCTTTCCTGAAATTCCAACCTTAAAACCCGTATTAAATGAAAATGGTTTTATTCAGAACTGTCCGAATAAAACCATAGTCGTGCTGTCCTGTCGATTTATTGTACTTCAATCAGATATCTGTTCTTTAATAATGGTTTGAATGAGCCTAGTGCTTATGCTCTTCAACAATTTTCTTAAATTCTTCGACGGAGACCTTCGTTTCCTGAACGGTAATTTTTTCGCGGATTAGCTTAAGAATTTTCTCGGCTCTGAGTTGGTTGTAGAGTTTCATGAAATTCTGACCATTTTCATTTTGAAGGTAATTGTCAGTAATTCCATCCAGCTTGTCACTTATCTGATCAGCGAACGCTTTTCCGCCAAATTGAGCGATGATTAAATCTTTTGCTTTTGCACGCACTTCATCTGCTTCAACCGAAATTTTGTTGTCTTCAGCAATGCGATTTTTAACAAGATCCCATTTCAATCCGCGCTTGTAGACATCAAATTCTTTTTCAAGAATTTCGTCCGTTACCTCACCTCTGCTCGAAGTCTTTAACCATGTTTTAAGGAAATCGTCAGGAAGATTCATAGAAGTGTTTTCCACGTAATAATCTTCGATATGATGTTCAAAAAAGTGATCCGATTCGCGCTTGTAATTTTCGCCAATGGTTTCTTTTATCTTATTAACAAATTCTTCTTCAGACTTCACGGCGTCTTTTCCAAAGACACGATCAAATAATTCTTGATTTAATTCGGCTGGTTCTGTGCGGCTGATTGTATTTATTTTTAAAATATATCTTCCTTTGGCGTTTTTTGCTTCCTCGGGAGATTGCCCTAAAAGCTGTGCCGTGTGTGCAACATCAGCGAATAGCTTGCTGATCTCGAATTCGACCTGATCATCTTTTTTCAAGCCAATAAATTTCTTTTGTTCTTTTTTTTCAACGTTTTCAATGGCAATAAATGCATGCTCGCGTTTAAAGTCCGGATCTGCTGAATGCAATTCGCCAAATAGATTATCGGCATCCTCACTAACCTCTGGGTAGCTTACTTTACCAAACCTTTTCTTGAGGTCATTGATAGTCTCGTCAATTACTTTTTTATCAACCTCGATAGGATAAGATTTTACTTTGACCTTCGAAGATAGTTCATAGCTGAAATCTTCGACCATTCCGATTTGATAATCAAATTCAAAGTTCTTCTGCGTCTCCCAATCAATGCTCATCGCCTTTTGCTGGTCCGGCAAAGGCTCGCCTAAAATTTTTAAATTGTTTTCCTTTATATAATCCGATAGTTTGTGCGAGAGTAAATGATTGACTTCCTCAACGAGAATTGACTTGCCAAACATTTTTTTGATTACACCGGTAGGGACTTTGCCTTGGCGAAAACCTTTGATGTTTGCCTTCCGAGCATAGTCCTTAACTTTTTCTTCAACGTGGGGTTGATAATCACCTTCGGTTACTCTAATTTTAATTAAACCTTCAGTGCTGTTTTTTTTGTTCAGTGTTATTTCCAAAGCTCAAACGTTTGTTGTTCTTACCAAATAAACCAAGAACCCTCAAGGCCCGTGAAACTACGGACATCGAGGGTTCGATGGTGCGGATGGAGGGACTCGAACCCCCACGCCTTTCGGCACCAGATCCTAAGTCTGGCACGGCTACCAATTACGCCACATCCGCAAAAAGGAGGGGCAAATTTATAGATAATTCAGAAATAAGAAATAATTTAAGTTTGTTATAAAAAAAAAGGCTGTTTAAACTGAAAAGAGCACTTTTTATTCAGGGTTAACCAAAGCTTAAAGATGGTAATAGATACCGAGCAGGAGAAGAGAGAGATTATTAGCCGATACAGAAGGCTTTTGCGCAAGGCCAAACCTATCCTGAAAGACGGAGATGCAAAACTGATAAAAAAAGCCTTCACCATTTCATTAGAAGCGCATAAGGACATGCGCAGAAAATCCGGCGAACCGTTTATTTTTCATCCACTAGCTGTGGCCGAAATCTGCGTTGAAGAAATTGGCCTCGGTACCACTTCTATTATTTCGGCCTTAATGCACGACGTTGTCGAAGATACTGATATCGAGTTGGTTGACATAGAGCGCATGTTCGGCAAAAAAATAGCCCGCATCATCGATGGTCTTACGAAAATCAGGGGAGTATTCGAATACGGCACTTCTCAGCAAGCCGAGAATTTTCGGAAGATGCTGTTCACGTTGTCAGAGGACGTTCGTGTAATACTGATAAAGCTCGCCGATCGGTTGCACAATATGCGTACCCTGGATAGTATGCCGCGCAACAAACAATTGAAGGTAGCAAATGAAACAATTTACTTGTACGCGCCTCTTGCGCATAGGCTCGGCTTAAACGCCTTCAAAACTGAACTCGAAGATTTGTACCTGCGTTTCACCGACCGCGCAGTGTACGATTCAATTGCACAAAATATTGATGCGACCAAGACCGTCAGGACAAAGTTTATTAAGCAGTTTATGGTACCGATCAAGGATGAACTGGATAAACTAAAAATCGATTTTGAGATTATTGGCCGCCCGAAATCCATTTATTCAATCTGGAATAAGATGCGGAAGCAAAATATTCCGTTCGAGGAAGTTTTCGATCTCTTTGCAATCAGGATTATTATTGATACGTCGGTTGATCACGAAAAGGCACTTTGCTGGCAGGTTTATTCTATTGTCACTGATTACTACACGCCGAATCCAAATCGACTACGAGACTGGATAAGTACTCCAAAATCAAATGGATACGAATCCCTTCATACTACGGTAATGGCCAAAAATGGCCAGTGGGTTGAAGTTCAAATCAGAAGTACCCGTATGGATGAAATTGCAGAAAAGGGGTATGCAGCACATTGGAAGTATAAAGACAGCAATACTACCGCTGAATCGAATTTAGAAAAGTGGTTGGCCCGCGTCCGCGATCTGTTGGAGCAGAACGATCACTCGGCGCTTGATTTTGTTGATGATTTTAAAGGGAATCTTTTCAGTGAAGAAGTTTTTGTATTCACCCCGAAAGGAGAACTCAAAACGCTGCCGTATGGATGTACAGCCCTGGATTTTGCGTTTGACATCCACACTCAAGTGGGATCGAAATGTATTGGTGCCAAGGTGAACAACAAACTGGTGCCCATCAACTATGTTCTGAAAAATGGAGACCAGATTGAAATACTGACTTCTCAAAAACAAAAACCGCACGAAGACTGGTTGCGGTTCGTCGTGAGTTCTAAGGCGAAGGCTCGGATCAAGGACGAACTAAAGGAAGATAAGAAAAAACTTGCCGACGAGGGTAAGGAAATCGTGATCCGAAAATTACGCCAGGGCAAAGAAGAATCTACGCCTCAGCTAATGGAACAAATGCGGGAATATTTCAAGATGTCGGCCAATTTTGATTTATACTATCGCGTCGGGAAAGGGTTTATAACTTCAGCCGATATAAAAAAATTCCTGGAAAATAAACCTCAGTCGTTTAAAGCAAGGCCGAATAATCATCTCGTCGAATCTAAGCCTCCTGAGGCGGAAATAGGGAAGCCGAAGCGTCGGTACGACGATCTTTTGTTGATCGGCGAAGACATGGATGTTGTCGACTACAAACTGGCAAAATGCTGCACACCAATTCCAGGTGATGATGTTTTTGGATTCGTAACGGTAAATGAAGGAATTAAAATTCATCGTACTAATTGTCCCAATGCTCCCGAACTGCTTTCACATCACGGAAATAGGGTCGTGAAAGCGAAATGGACCTCACAACACGAGGTGGCTTTCTTAACTGGATTAAAGATACGGGGTACCGATCGCGTGGGCCTTATCAATGATGTTACAAAAATTATTTCAGAGGAACTGAAGGTAAACATGAGTTCGATGTCCATCCATACAGATACGGGCATTTTTGAAGGCGAAATTATGTTATACGTGAATGATACGCGGCATTTGGAGCAGATGATTGAAAAACTGAGGAGTGTGGAAGGTGTGGTAAAAGCCAGTCGATTCGATTCCAAGGAATAAATTCTGTAAATTATTTTATCCTGTTATCTTTGCGCGTTAATTCGAATGGTGGTCAATCCAAAAATATACGAAGAGGTAAAAAAGATTTTTACAGCTTACCTGGAAAATAAGGAGCTGAGAAAGACGCCGGAGCGCTACGCGATCCTGGAGGAGATCTATTCGCGTCAAGGCCACTTTGATGTTGAGTCTCTCTATATCAGCATGAAGAATAAAAATTACCGGGTAAGCCGCGCGACGGTGTATAATACATTGGATCTTCTGGTGGAGTGCGATTTGGTAAGCAAACATCAGTTCGGAAAAAATCTTGCGCAATACGAAAAATCCTATGGTTACAAGCAACATGATCATTTGATTTGTACGGAGTGCCATAAGGTGGTAGAATTTTGTGATCCACGCATCCAGAATATTCAAAGTACCGTGGAAGAGATATTGCACTTCAATGTGATGCATCATTCTCTAATATTATACGCAACCTGTACAAAGGAAAATTGCGAAAACAAAAATCTCCAAACGAATCAAGTAGCATGATATTTACACACGAAATCCGAAATGACGCCCTTGTTATTAGACTTTCCGGTGACTTGATTGTGGAAAATAATAGTAGTACGGTGATCGGAATTGTGACTGAAACCCTTCAGCAAAAAATAAAAACCTGCATTGTGGATATTTCTGGTTTGAGATATATTAATAGTAGCGGAATCGGATTATTGATCACTATCCTTACAAAATTCAGAAATAAGGGCGGCGAAGTATACTTAATGAAACCCTCAGAGAATGTGCAAAAGCTTTTAGTTATCACTAAGCTCAATGCAATTTTTCAAATTATTCAATCGGAAGACGAAATTCTAAAAAGCTAATTTATTTTCAGGAATGTCTAAGGTAGATGTATTATTAGGTCTTCAGTGGGGAGATGAAGGCAAAGGCAAGATTGTGGATGTACTGGCGCCAAAATATGACGTGGTAGCTAGATTTCAGGGTGGGCCTAATGCTGGTCATACTTTAGAGTTCGATGGAATCAAACACGTGTTGCATCAGATTCCTTCCGGGATCTTTCGGGAGAAAACAAAAAACATTATTGGTAATGGCGTTGTGCTGGACCCTGTGATCTTTAAAGGAGAGATTGAAAAACTGCAAAAATACAATCTCAATGTGTACGCCAATCTTTTTATTTCTAAAAAGGCAACATTGATTCTTCCCACGCATCGGCTACTGGACCAAGCATATGAAAGGGCCAGGGGTGACAATAAAATAGGATCAACGCTCAAGGGTATAGGTCCGACGTATCAAGATAAAATCGGCCGTCAGGGTTTAAGGGTTGGAGATGTTCTTACCGATGTGTTTAAAGAAAAATTCAACCACCTCTCACAGATACATTTTAAGATTTTAAAGGAGT
>DASQTN010000864.1:0-4938 GCA_035641895.1 Chryseolinea sp.
TTTTAATTGACGGGAAGACACAAGGCACCAAACGTATGGCCCTCGCTAAATAAAATACCAATCGTAAAAGTGAAGGCTCCTTCGGATTAATCCGAAGGAGCCTTTCTATGTGCGGTTAATGATAGTCGATCTGTTCAAATTTCGGCGGGATGAGTGTCTTCGGTCACGGTTTGTTCAATTGTCAAATGCATTATTACGTTTGTCAATAACATCAATCCTGTGGTTACCTGTATCGTGCACATCGCCTCTAGTAATTTACGCTTTCAAAAGGTTGAAAATAATGCGAGATCAACGTTACCTTCGAGTATGTATATTAAGATAGAATCAAGAAGGACCTTTAAGCCGTATTCACTCGTACTAATGCTGCTCGCCGTTTCTTGTCAGCATGAAAATGAAAAAATTTTCGAGATCAGAAGAGGAAGTCAGTTAGGTATAGATTTCGAAAACACCATTGTTACCAATGATACATTCAATGCGGTTTCGTACGAGTATATATACAACGGAAGTGGCGTGGGTGTGGGTGATTTCAATAACGATGGGTTAGCCGATCTTTTTTTTGGTGGCAACCAGGTTTCAAGCAAGCTATACCTTAACGAAGGAAACTTAAAATTTAAGGACGTTACGCTACAAGCGGGCGTTACAACTAGTCGTTGGGTAACGGGTGTATCAGTAGTCGATATTAATGCGGATGGGTTAGATGACGTGTACCTAAGCGTTGCCGGAAAAAATTCGGGCGAGAGCAGACGCAATCTGCTCCTGGTCAATCAAGGTATGAAGAATGGCTTGCCAGTGTTTGAAGAATCTGCCAAAGCGTTTGGACTTGATGATGAAAGTTACAGCACCATGGCCGCTTTCTTTGACTATGATAAAGATGGGGACCTGGATATGTATCTTGTTAACAACTGGCTCGAACGATATAATCGGAACAACCTCCGACCTATACGAACAAATGGTGAAGCGGAAAGTACAGATCGGCTCTATGAGAACGATGGCACTAACACGTTCACTGATGTGTCACGCCAGGCCGGAATTTTAATTGAAGGCTACGGATTGGGTGTAAATATTTGTGACATCAATCAGGATAGCTGGCCAGATGTATACGTGTCGAACGATTTTCTTTCGAGCGATTTAATCTGGGTGAATCAACATAACGGAACATTTAAAAATATGGCGGGCGAATATCTAAAACATCAAACGCACAACGGAATGGGCGTTGATATTGCCGACTTTAACAACGATGGTCTGCCGGATATTATAGAAGTGGACATGCTTCCGCCAGACCACAAACGACAAAAGTTGATGACACCTGGCCAAAACTATGACAATTTCCACATGTCTATTCAATTAGGATATCAGCCGCAATACATGCGCAACACACTTCAACTGAACAGGGGCAAGCAGACAGACGGCCGCATTTTATTTAGTGAAATGGCCTTTATGGCCGGGGTGGCAAAAACAGACTGGAGCTGGGCGCCGCTCTTTGCGGATTTCGACAATGATGGATTTAAAGATCTCTTTATAGCCAACGGATATCGTAAAGACGTTACAAACCTTGATTTTATTTTTTTCGGAATGGAGAAGAGCCCGTTTGGCACTGACGAAGGCCGGCTGAAAAAGTATTATAACGAACTCGACAAGCTGGAGAAAGTTCAAACGACGAATCACATCTTTCAAAATAACGGTTCGCTTGTTTTTAATGATAAAACAATTGATTGGGGAGTTTCGTTTCCCACGTATTCAAACGGAGCAGCCTATGCGGATTTGGATAACGATGGAGATTTAGACTTGGTAACCAATAATATCGATCAGGAAGTAGTCGTCTATGAAAACACGATAGATAAAAGGTCTGACAAAAATCATTTTATTCGCCTGACTTCAAAAGAAGGGAATGTTCAAAATCAGAAAATATGGGTTTACACCAAAGGCATTTGTCAGTTTCAGGAACTTACACCTTATAGGGGTTTTCAATCTTCAGTTGTGAACTATGCTCATTTCGGAGTAGGGCAAAATGAAAAAATTGATTCTATTATTATTAAATGGATAGACGATGTGCAGTTAAAATTCAAGGATGTAAAAGCAGATACAATTTTAACGTTCACAAAAAGTGCTGCACAACGCCATCAAGTTGAAGAGAAAGTTGAAAACGCAACATGGTTTGAAAAAGTATCGATTGCAACCTACCGGCACAAGGAAACCAGTGCGCCAGATATCAAGAATACCCGCACATTGCTGCATGAACTTTCCCGTTACGGGCCCTGCCTCGCGTCGGGTGATGTGAACGGTGATAATCTTGATGACTTTTTTATTGGCGGAGAGTCGGGATCAGCGTCACGCCTCTTTATTCAGCAAAATAATGGACGGTTTTCGTCAACATCATTCGATGTTGATTCAACAAGGGAAGATGGTGGTGCGTTATTTTTCGATGCCGACCGCGACGGTGATTTAGATTTATATGTTGCGGGTGCTTCGCCCTCAAGTACACAATCAGCAAGCCTCCATCAAATTTTTATAAATGATGGCAAAGGAAAATTTTCAAGTTCAACCCTGCTGCCAGAAATAAAAGTGTCGGCATCATGCATCGCGTCGGCAGACTATGATGGCGACGGTGACCTTGATCTCTTTGTTGGAGCACGTTTTAAACCCAACGAATATCCATTTAACGCACGCAGCTATATTCTAAGAAACGATCGGGAAAAATTTAAGGATGTCACCGCGGAATTAAATTCACAATTGGAGAACCCCGGACTAATAAACTCTGCCGTCTGGACTGATATTGACCGGGATGAAAAGCCTGATCTTGTTCTGGCGGGCGAATGGATGCCCATACGAATTTTTAAAAACAAGGAATCATCGTTTGAAGAATTAACCGAAGAATTTGGACTTGGTAAAACCAACGGGTGGTGGAATTGCGTCAAAGCAGCCGATTTAAATGCCGATGGGTATGTTGATATTATTGCCGGCAACACCGGTACCAATTCTTACTTTAAGCCTACCCCTGAGCATCCCGTTGAGATCGTAGCAAAAGATTTCGATAAGAACGGTTCGATTGATCCGATCGTGACCTATTTTAATCCTATTGACGATAGCCGTTTTATGGTACACAACCGACTTGTTGTGATCGATCAAATTCCTTCTATTAAAAAACGTTTCGAAACCTTTACACAATTTGCTACCACACCTTTTGAAAAAGCATTTTCAAAAGACGAGCGCGCAGATGCAATGAAAGCTCATGTAAATTCACTTTCCTCTAATGTGCTTATGAATAATGGTGGAAAATCGTTCTCGGCTCGCCCTTTGCCTGAGATTGCGCAACTTTCGACTATAAATGACATACTCACTGAAGATGTCAATGAGGATAAACATGTAGACATAGTGCTGATCGGTAACAACTACGCTCAAGAAACTTTGTTTGGCCGATATGATGCTTCCATAGGGACCATATTACTTGGCGATGGTAAAGGAGGATGGAAAAATTTAGAAGCCAGAACGAGCGGGTTTTTAGCAGAAGGGAATGCTAAGTACATCCGCTCGCTTAGAGGTGTCAATCGAAACATTTACATCATTGTAAACAACAATGATTCATTAGATTGCTTTGTAGTCCACAAAACCGGAAAATAGACACTAGTCTTATTTGTCAACTTACTTCAATTGGTTTTTGTGGTGCGTCGATATCTGAGGAAAGGAACTACGACAGTTTTATTGGTGAACTTAGACAACTAGATGCGGCGAGTAAAAGAAAAATTAAAACGAAAACCACCAGCTAAAATAAGTCGAATAGTCATAGTGAGATATTTATAGCTCCCTCACAAGAAAGAAAAAAAGGCTGACCTTTGGGAAAGACAGCCTCTTTAAATATTTAGTTTGTTTTTTTAGTATCCCTCATTTTGATTTAAGTTGGTGCTTTGAAGCACCTCTGTTTCGGGAAGGGGAAAGTTTATATTAAATTCTTCAAACGCGAAATCTGTACGTAGCGCATCGAAGTCAAGAGTAGTAAGATTAATTTCACCTGCAAGGTGTCTTCTCCTTAAGTCATACCACCGATGCCCTTCTTCAAAAGCCAACTCCAATCTTCTTTCTCTAAAGATCAGCTCCAAAGCTTCAGCGCTTGTGCCGGGCGTTGCCAAATTTGTCGGTACCGTCGCTCCATCTTCAGAAGCGCGGGCCCGGGCTCGGATTTCGTTTACCAATGCAATTGCATCGGCTAAACTTCCACCGGAACGGACAATTGCCTCTGCTTTAAGCAAGATTACATCCGCGTAGCGAAGAATGCGGGGATTGTTTTGTGAAAGGCCAAGCCACGGATTATCAGGCGTAGTAACATTATTAAGAATGTACTTTCGCACATTCGTTCCATCAGCTGCTTCAACTGACATATCGAAGCTGAAGTCAATTCTTGGATCTCCAATTTCAAAAGCATTTTTAAGAGACGAAGTTGCCCGAAACGTATTGCTAGGCCCGTCGGCACCATCACCATTAAAAAATCCCCAGAACGTGTTGAGCTCTCCAATAACTGAAAAATCGTCATTTCCTCCGACCCACGGATTGGTGTCAGCAATGGCACGGTTTGCCTGAAATTCAAATAAAGATTCCACGTTGTTCTCTTTCATTCCATCAAAATTGTCGTTGAAGTTGGGTGCCAGTTGAACTCCGGCTATAGAATTAAACGCTGCAATGGCAGCTGTGAAATCTGCGTTTGTTTTGTTCACTGTACCTCGGAAAACAAGGCACTTACCAAGCAAGCCCCGCGCACTATTTTTTGTAGCTCTTCCCAAATTTTCCTCATCCCAAGTCTCTGGCAAAAGCGTAGCGGCTTCGGTTAAATCAATGATGGCTTGATCCAAGAGTTGGGTACCGGTGGAATTTGCCGGATATGCATCGTCCAGACTGGTAATGCGTTCGGTAACCAACGGTGCGGTTCCGAAGATATTCCACAGATTG
>DASQTN010000865.1:0-28202 GCA_035641895.1 Chryseolinea sp.
ATATGATAAAGCACAGTGGCAGGAAGCGTCACGCCAACATCACGACAAAGATGAGCGCCATGTTTATGATTTCGATTTTGTCATTTATGATAAAAATAACAAACTGCGGCCGGAACTCATATAACAAATTACAGTCAACTCTCAAAGAGGAAGACTTCAATTACCGATACATAATTGCATGGCCTCGCTGTCAAACAAAGTTATATGGATCACCGGGGCCTCGTCAGGCATCGGAGAAGCACTAACATATGAGTTTTCTAAAAGAAATGTCAGGTTGATTATTTCTGCCAGAAGAAAGGAGGAACTGGAGCGAGTGAAACAAAATTGCGCCGAAGCCTCACAGGCAAATATTGAAATAGTGCCATTGGATCTGGCACAGGCCAGTAGCCTGAAGTCCGTGGTGGAGACGACCGTAAAATTATTCGGACATGTGGATATTCTTGTGAACAACGGAGGGCTTGGGCAAAGAAGTTTGATTCGAGAAACGTCATTAGAAGTAGATCGTCAGCTGATGGAGGTAAATTATTTTGGAACCATCGCGTTGACTAAATACATACTTCCACATTTCATTCACCGGCGACAGGGCCACATTGCAACAATAACCAGTCTGACCGGAAAATTTGGGACACCTTATCGATCGTCCTATGCGGCATCCAAACACGCGTTACATGGATTTTTTGATGCCTTGCGTGCCGAACATTGGAGAGATAATATTCTTGTTACGATGGTTTGTCCTGGTTTCATAAAGACGAATCTTTCAGCAGCAGCACTTACTGGAAACGGCACGTTCCAAGGCCAACTAGATAAAACGAGTTATTCGAAAAAAACTCCCGAATGGTGCGCGCAAAAAATTGTACGGGCTATTGAAAAGCGTCGCGAAGAAGTGTATATCGGAGGAAGAGAAGTCTTGGGAGTATACCTCAAAAGATTTTTTCCGACCATATTTTCAAGGTTAATTCGTAAAGTACCGGTCCGTTGAATTTAACGCATGACTAAGGGCAAAAAGCAACGTGTCGTTTTCTTATTTTACCATGGATTAAGCCATATCATTGCCATCATAAACCTGGCGCGTATTCTTGAGCGCACTGACTATGAAGTGTATTTTGCTGGCGCTGAGTTTTTCCGGGAGTACATATCCCGTCAGGGCTTTAAGTTCAAGCCGTTAAAATCCGTTCCATTTGGACTGGGTTTTGAAACGTGGGTCCGAACGGTTGAAAAAAGAAAATACATTCATTTATCCGCTTTGCGCGATAGGATAACGGACCGACTATACACAGAACGTGAAGTTGATTTGTATTGGATGTTGGAAGAGCTGCAACCCAGTTTCATCTTCATAGACTCTAGACAAACAACAGATTTTATCGTTCTATATCGACATCTAAAAGATCGCCAAATCAAAGTCGCTATTACGAATGCAATGCTTCCAGCGACAACGGGTCTTGGGCGGCCTCCATTGAACAGTGAGGTATTTCCAGACAATCAGGATGCCGTGAAAAAAGCGATTGACGCAATGAGGTGGCATCAATTAAAAACTTTATGGAAGAAAAGGTTTCTTCATGTGGGATACGACGACGTTACTTTGATCAACCGACGCCTTAAAAAAAATCAGATACCTGAATACTATGTATCGAAAGATCCCAGCTTGTTAAATTTCGCTGTCAAAAATATCGACGAATTTATCATTGCCCCGCGGGAGTTCGATTTTCCAGACTCCTTAGTTGAACCGCGCTATCATTTCATTGGCTTTATGACGAATGAAATCGACAATGCAGTGTCCCAAACAGATTTCATTAGCTCGTGGCCCGGTATTTTACATTTGCGGCAGACTCAAAATTCTAAAATCATTTTTTGTTCCTTCGGAACGATTCAACCGAAAGACACTGGACAAATTGGTTTGTTCCTAAAAAGGTTAATGCGGGTGTCAACGCGGCGCCAGTATATTCTAATCATAGCAGCACGAGGCTTGCAGACGAGTGTTGAGATGTCGGCCGATAGCGACAATGTTCACATATTTAATTTCGTTCCGCAGCTTCAGGTCTTGAAGCATGCAGACGTGTTCATCACGCACGGCGGGCTTAACTCAATTAGAGAGGCCATTTACACTGAAGTACCGATGCTCCTTTATCCCGTTCATCCTGAATACGATCCCATTGGAAACGCCGCCCGAATTGCATATCACCAATTGGGACTTCGCGGAAAAGCAGCCACAGACACTGAAGATGATATCGCTCAGAAACTTGACGAACTTTTGTCAAATCCATTATATAAAAGAAATATCCGAAAATTAAAGGTTCGGGATTTACAACAGTACACGCCTGGGAATTTCATGCAAAAATTAGCTTCAATAGCCCCGCTTTCCATTTGAAAAATTGAAATATTACCAATCATCTAGTCCATTATCACAATGTTTATAAATCAGAATGAATTCCTTAACTTGATACAACCATAAACAATCCTATATGAAAATCCAGCTCCTCTCCATTTCATTGATGATTCTTTTGCTGGCAAGTTGTGCCGAAAAGAAACCTGCTACAGACGTTTCCTCAGCTAGTGCAGACAGTACCACAGTTCCATCCATCAGTACAGCCGTCCCGTCCGTCACAGGTCCATCCATCAGTGAAGAGTCCACCTCAAAAGTCCTTGACCACCATTGGCAAGCTTTTGTGGCTAACGATCTTGAAGCCGTAATGGCGGACTACACAGACGAGTCGATCCTGATCACACCCGACAAAACGTTCAAGGGCCTTCAAGAAATACGCGATAATTTCGTTTTTGCCTTCACCATCTTTCCTAAAGGCAAAAGCACATTGAAGCTGAG
The DNA here is from genome assembly GCA_035641895.1 of Chryseolinea sp. Lineage (GTDB taxonomy): Bacteria > Bacteroidota > Bacteroidia > Cytophagales > Cyclobacteriaceae > Chryseolinea. The sequence goes on from DASQTN010000865.1 coordinate 2,819, forward strand.
AAAGTCAATCGTACAGCAAGAAGTAGGTTACATTACCTGGGAAGCGACTACACCAAAAACAAAAAAATCATTCAATACTGATACTTTCATTATTCACGATGGGAAGATCGTTCGCCAAACCTACGCGGGACTTGTGGCCGCCCCCTAATAAAGTCAATGCTGAATGAGGTAATCGTAAAGTCGGTTCTAAATAAAACCAAGCGACGGGATCCCTGGTTTCTTGACGACTACACCATTAATCCTTACAGTGCTTGTTCATTCAATTGCTTGTATTGCTATATCCGCGGAAGCAAATACGGCGAACACATGGAAGATACCCTCAGCGTGAAAATCAATGCGTTGGAAATTCTGGAGAGACAATTAAAAAACCGCGCGAAAAAAAATCAGTACGGCATAATTGTCTTATCATCTGCAACCGATCCGTACCTCCAGGTTGAAAAACATTATGGACTAACGCGAAGTATATTGGAGGTGATCCACCATTATCGATTCCCGGTTCACGTCATTACGAAGTCGGACCTCGTTGTACGTGATTTTGATTTGCTAAAAAAAATTGATAACGATGCGATTTTGCCAACGGACCTGCAATCCGCTCTCAGGCACAAAGCATACATCACTTTCTCGTTCTCTACCATCGACGATGACGTGGGAAAAATATTCGAGCCCGCAGCAACTCCACCTAGCAAGCGTTTGTCGACCCTTAAAGAAACATTAAAAGAAAAATTTCACGCCGGTGTTAGTCTGATGCCACTCCTACCTTATATTACAGACTCCGAGGAACAACTCGATTTAATGTTTCAACACTTTCAGCAACTGGGTGTGCATTACGTTTTTCCCGCCTCCATAACCTTATTTGGCGATAACAAGCACGACAGTAAGACGCTGATGTTGAAGGCTATTCAGAAACATTATCCGTCCCTTACCGAAAAGTATCAAAAATTGTTTTCGTTTGGATACAGTCCGCCTTCATGGTATAGAAATGCATTTCAAAAAAAGGTCGAGCGAATGACCGAGCAGTATCACCTCAAAACGACGTTGATGTAATGTCATTAGGGCCTAAGGGATGTAGAAAAAAATCTGCAATCGCACCCATTTTGAGCAACATCACCGCGCATTAATCGACGATTTATCAGAACTCAATTAACTTTTTTCAATTTCTCTTCTGTTTGTAACGATTCGCCGGTAAGTTGTTCCTCTGGCATGAGTTTGAAGAGGATTAAAGAAATTAAACCAGTACAACCAAAAATTATCAAAGCTATGAAACCCTTAAAATTCATTTTATCGAGCGCATTACTGGTTGCTGCCGTTGCAGCGTATTCTCAGGACACAACCGGAGTTACTTCGCCCCCTGCCCCGGTCGAGCAAGATCAGACATCTCCACAAAATCAGGTTGAACAAGACCAGGCTAATTTTAAAAAGGACATGATCGTTATTCCTGCGACTGAGGTGCCTGCTTCATTGCGCGGCACCCTGCAAGGCACGCAATACAAGGGTTGGGAAAATGGAACAATCTACCGGAACCAGAGTAGTGATATGTTTATGGTGGAGGTACGCGAGGGAAATCAGACTAAAACTTACCGATTCGATAAAAACGGTAAAGCAGTCAAAGACTTTTAACTAATCTTTAACACCACAAAAAAGCCAGCAGAACTTCTGGCTTTTTTGTTGGCGTTGGTTTGTTCCTTTAAATTGCGCATGACAGCTTGATACGCAACTAATAAACGCTTATTCGCAATGGCCCAGATCGCGGCAGGATTACTTATGTGTCGAAAAGAAAATAATGAATTACAATTTTTTCTTGTCCACCCCGGTGGTCCGTTTTATGTTAAGAAAAATGAAGGCGTTTGGAGTATACCCAAAGGTATTCCGGAAAATGACGAGGAACTTTTGGAGACAGCTCAGCGAGAGTTCCTGGAAGAGACTGGGATTCAACCTACGGGCCCATTTCATTCCCTTGGCTCGATAAAGCAAAAAAGCGGCAAAGTTGTTCATGCATGGGCTTTTGAAGGAGCATGGACTTCAGATCAGGGAATTACCTCCAATATTTTCAAATTGGAGTGGCCCCCGCGTACTAAGAAATTTATCGATGTTCCGGAAGTTGATCGGGCCGAATGGATGCCTTACACCAAAGCGTGCACTATGATTCATCCAAATCAGCTCCCTTTCTTGACGAAGGCCAGAGAAATTTACGAATCTGATACCCGTTTTATATCGTGAGAACATCGTTAGCGAAACAACTTGGTGAACGAAAAAAATTCCATGCAACTTTTGTGAAGTTTGGAAAGAAAAGGAACTACCAGGGATTTACGGAAGAGACCCTCCTATTTAAGAATATCATAGATCTCGAACAAAATAAGATTGTCACAGAACACGTTTGGTTTGCTTATACCAAAAGTTTTCAACGCATCTCAATGACTGCCGGCGTCCAGGTCTCGTTCGAAGCAAGGATAAAGAAATATACCAAAGGCTACAAGAATTCAAAATATGGAATCGATCAGCAACGAGTAGATTATAAGCTAAGTCATCCCACAAAAATTTCCCGCATAGACGGATAGTCACTAATGTAAGATTGCGAATAAATAATTAAAGATTCGCACACATCATCCGAGGTTCGGAATACCGATGAAACAATCTTGCTATGGATTAAGTAAATTTACTCAGCAATCCCTGCTTACAACACACACACCAACTTCGATACAAGCTTGATATAAACAGCGAAGTTGAAATTTCAACAAACGTTTGATTTCCTTGCATTGAGTTGGCCCTCAGGCATAAAATAGTTTTCTTTAGTGACCTTTAAAGCCCACGAAGATGCGATTCCTTACCCAGAAAGGCCCAATCATTTTTACCTGGTTGTACGCCGGACTATTGATAATACACACAATATTTTTCTTCGCACACTACTCGACGGTCAAAGACTTTTTGGCCGGCGGTCAGCCGGTTGAACAGGGGCAGAATGTTACGAATGAAATGGCGGAATCAGAACCCGTGGCATTATCCACCACTCAGGTAATCACGACCAGTCTTAATACAACTGTCCTATCTCAAATTATGGTTGTTATTTCGGGACTTGCTTTGCTATTTTTCTTAACGAGAAATGTCATGCAAAGTCGCGAAAGGTTAGCAAACATCATGCATGAACTCGAAGACAGCAACAAGACGTACATTTTCAATTCTATGGAAAAAATTGATACCCAAAATGAAGAAGAGGTTAAAGCAAGGTTGATTAAGAATTTGAAAAAGGTGCGTGAATTCGTCAAGGCGATTTCCGCGGGCAACCATAGTATCAGTTGGGAAGGCATGAATGATGAAAACAAAGGTCTTAATCAGGAAAGCATTGCCGGCGAGTTGCTAAACATGCGCAATCAAATGCAAGTGGTGAAGGAACAAGACCAAGTAAGAATATGGACAACGGAAGGCCTATCTAAGTTCGGAGAGATCATTAGAAAGTATCAGGATAATCTTGACAAGCTTTCAGAAAATCTCGTCGCTAATGTCGTTAACTACGTTGACGCGAAAGTCGGCGGACTATTTATTTTGGAAGAAGAGGAAGGCAGAAGTTTTCTTCAACTGCGGGCAGCGTATGCCTACGATCGGAAGAAATTTCTTTCCAAGACCGTGGAAATTGGTGAGGGCCTTATTGGCCAATGTTATCTGGAGGCCCAAACAATTTACATGGCCAAGGTGCCCAATAATTATCTTACCATTACTTCGGGTCTGGGTGGCGCGAACCCGAGCAGTCTGTTAGTTATACCGTTGCGGACCAATGAAAAAATTGAAGGAGTCCTTGAACTAGCGTCGTTAAAACCCTTTAAGCCTCATGAAATTGAATTCCTCGAAAAGCTAGGGGAATTGCTGGCTTCCTCTATCATCTCCGTGCGAACGGGAGAGAAGACTTCAAAATTGTTGCAGGTTTCGCAAGAGCAAGCCGAAGAAATGCGAGCCCAGGAAGAAGAGATGCGCCAAAATATGGAAGAACTCGAAGCCACGCAAGAGCAAATGAACCGTACAGTGGCGGAGCTTGGCACACTGAAAGCGAGCCTTGAAAAAGAAAAATACCTCTTAGATTCATTAATGGACAATATACCCGATGCGATTTATTTCAAAGACCGGGATAGTAAATTCATCCGGGTCAGCAAATACCTTGCAAGCCATTTTAGTGGAAACGTTGAAGCACTTATTGGAAAATCTGACTTTGATTTCCAGGATAAAGGCCGCGCGCAAGAAGCCTTCGATGACGAGCTAAACATCATGACGACGCGCAGACCGAAAATCGATTACATTGAGAAGGAGGTAATGACGGACGGGTCTGAGCATTGGGTATCTACAACGAAGATGCCCCTGATCAACGGTAAAGGAGAAGTGGTGGGGACGTTTGGAATTTCAAGAGACGTAACCCGATTAAAAAAATTGGAAAACGACGTGCTGAACAAAGATCGAAGCCTCGAGGCGGAAAGGCAGCAATACCAGGATAAAATCAAAACTCTTGAGAATCAATTGAAGACAAAAAATATTTCTGCAGGTTGAAATACATTCACGCCCTTGTAGAAATACTCCCCAAATAAAAATCCATACACAATCGTCGATGCCGTTATTGCGCATCACGGCCAACTCGGAGCCGCAATTTTTCTGGCACAAATTTGTTATTAATGTTTTCAAAAACGTTCATCATGAAAAAAATAATTGCTTTCGGTTTTATATGCACGCTCTTTTCAGCTGCATATGCGCAAAAATCCGATCTGGATACAGCTCAAAATCCAGTACGCCAGGGAGATCCAACAGTGACACAAACGCCGGAACAGATCCGGGATAATGGCCTGCGTGACATGGTCAAAATTTCTGAGGACGAAATTCCTGCAAACATGGTCAATGCGTTGAAAGGCTCGGATTACAAAGGTGAATCAAAAACGTTTTACAAAAGTGCAAACGGCGATGAGTATGCTGTTGAAATAAAAGACGGAAACATAACGCATACCTATCGTTTCGACAAGCAAGGAAAGCCAATTAATGATCGGCGCGATTAGAAGTTCGCTTTCCTAGGAAATTAACCAACAACCACTAAAAAAGCTTCTCAGACATTCTGAGAAGCTTCTTTTTGTGCCTTGGCCTTACAGGTTAGTTCAGTCTGCTTTCCGCCAAGGGAAGGCTTGTAACGTTAATTGTTTACAAGATCTTTTTCGTAGACAGATGGTGGTCGATTGAGGCCAAACGCTTCATTCAACGCATCAACGATCTGCGTGATGTATTCCTTCTTTTCACTAACGACCGCGTTTTTCTCTCCCTCTGCTGTGGCTATGCGCACAGCATAACGTTCCCGAACGATCACTAGCACCAAAATTCCGATCAAGGCGATGGCGCCTCCTGCCCACATGGCTACCGTATTTGCTGTCACATGCTCGCCATTGATTTCCATATTAGGAACGATCGAGGCGGGTATCAGGCTTAGCATTCCGACAACGAGCACAATAAATCCAACGATTAACATCAACATACCCGGTGATCGCTCAGGTCTGATGATTAGTAAACCGTGCTTGATAATACCATTCAGCTGGTATGACGTTTTGTTCACTTGAAACGTTGAATCCGTAACGGTTATTCCACGTCCATCGGTATAAAGTACTTTATCAAGTGGCATAATTTATAAGTTTATGATTTTATCCCCTTTCTGCCTGCCACCAATATGATGGCACCTGCTACAATGAGTATGCCTCCAGTAATTGGTGACCAATAAATTGGAGTTTTTTCTTCCTTGTTAACCTCCAAAGGCCCGATATCCACAACCTTCTCCTTCGTGATGATATTAAAGCCGGTGAAGATTGTCATGATAATTCCGAGCGCTAAGACGACGATGCCTAAAGTCTTCATTGTATTTTTGGTTTAAGTTTAGTTTTATACCACGGGCAATAATTCCGCCATTGATTTTTTGCGTAATAACTAAGAATTTTCCCCTGACCTGATTTTTTTTTGTGTATTTATTTCCACACAAAATTTAAAATGTGGAACCAAGGCAGGCTAAAAAAAATGCATCTTGCTTGGAAGACGCGAACGATTAATTGTATTTACGCAAAGATGATCGGATCAATTCATTCCGTACTTAAACGACCAGTAATCTACCTAAAAGACAAGTTGCCGCCGGGCCAGTTCTTTGTGCTCGCCAGCGCTTTGGTTGGACTAACTTCTGGGTTAGCTGCTGTCACGCTCAAATACACGGTTCATTCCATCGAGCGCCTTGTCACTTATTACTCAGACGTGTTTGAGGAATTTTTCGTGTTCGCCTTATTTCCGCTGGTAGGGATTTTACTTACGGTCCTATATATCAAGTACCTTCTCAAAACCGACATTCAAAAGGGCACGGCTGAAATTGTTCATTCAATCGTAAAAAAATCCAGTTCGATTCCGCCGCAAACAATGTATTCACATCTGATTACCAGTGGACTAACAGTTGGTTTCGGAGGCTCAATGGGATTGGAATCGCCCATGGTAAGTACCGGTTCGGCCATTGGGTCAAACTTCGGCAAGTCATATAACCTGTCGTATAAGGATCGCACGATTCTTCTGGCCTGTGGGGCAGCTGCCGGAATCGGTGCCGCATTTAATTCGCCTATCGCTGGCGTGCTGTTCGCGGTTGAAGTCTTATTAACCGATATCAGCGCTTCAGCGTTGATACCTTTGATCGTTTCGGCCGCCTGCGGCGCGTTGCTTTCAAAAATTATTTTACAGGAGGATGCCCTTATTACATTTACCCTTCAGCAGCCGTTCAATTATCATAACGTTCCCTATTACATAATCCTGGGTCTTCTCGCGGGATTTCTTTCCCTCTATTATGCGCGCGTGTTTACCTGGGTCGATCTTAAAATGAAAGCTGTTAGCAATCTTTGGCTACGGGTTTTTATTGGTGGAACGCTGTTATTTATACTACTGATTTTCTTTCCACCATTATTCGGGGAAGGATATGAATCTATAAAATCACTGTCACTGCTCCAGCCTGGTCAGCTTACAAAGGTCAGCATAATAAATTCGCTTATCCGAAATGACATGCACTTATTAATTTTCCTTGGTGCCCTAATGTTTCTTAAGACCATCGCAGCAGCTGTTACTACCGGAAGCGGTGGAAACGGTGGAAGTTTCGCTCCATCACTTTTCGTTGGAGCTTATCTGGGATTTGTTTATGCGCGATTCATTAATCTTACAGGCATAGCAAAAATACCTGAGACAAACTTCACCTTGGTCGCCATGGCAGGAATATTAAGCGGCGTCTTCTATGCACCGCTTACTGCAATATTTCTTATTGCTGAAATCACCGGAGGCTATGAGCTTATGATTCCGCTCATGATTGTGTCTGCGCTTAGCCTAATCGTGGCGAAATATTTCGAACCCCTGTCAATGGAAGGTAAAAAGCTTTCCCTTATGCTGAATCTCAGCATGGAAGATAAAGACCGCTTTCTATTGAGTAAGCTCGACTTGACGGCATTAATCGAAACTAACTTTTCGGTTGTTAAGCCAGACGATACACTGCAAACTATGATTCAGGTAATCTCTGCGTCAAGCAGAAACACGTTTCCGGTGGTGAATGAAAAAAACGAATTGCTAGGACTCGTTCATATGGATAAAATCCGGAGTATAATTTTCAATCCGGAAAAACATGAAAAAACAATGGTTAAAGAACTGATGGCAAAACCAGCGGCTATCATCAAACTAAGCGATAATCTTCATACCGTGTTGAAAAAATTCGATGACACCAATCAATGGAACCTGCCCGTAGTAGAAAACAAACAGTACCTGGGGTTTTTATCGAAGTCCAGTATACTAACAAAGTACCGGTCCGAGCTTTTGAAATCAGTTTAGCTTTAAGTTTGTCATTAATATCGTTCACGCAAAGAGCGGCAGCACTTCTTTTTTGTGGCACTGCCTCGCACGCAGGATCAGCGGAGTTCTTTTGCTGAAAGCATTTTTTTTACACGACTCGATATAGAACTATTTTGGCGCAGCAAGAGGATTATAGAGATACTTTTGTGAAGCAAAATCATATAACGTAAGACGTCTTAGTTCGTAGTAAGCAATCCAGAAAGCTTTTAACGCTTCGAGATAGCTACGTTTTGCATCATCTTTTTCTTTCAGCGCAATGTTTAAATTGGTGATATCAATCTTTCCGATCAGATATCTGTTTTGAGCTACGTTGTAACGCTCAAAGGCAACTTCGTCAGATTTTTTAGTAATCTCAATTTGAAATCTTAACATCTCGAATTGCCTGACTTGCGTCAAAATTGTTTGTTCAAAAATTACTTCGTCTTGCGCAATCAGGTAGTCATTCAACCTTTTGTTGGCATAAGCACTTTGCATCATCGACCGACGGCGGCCCCAGTCAATCAAAGGAATGCTAAATGTGAGATTGACAAACTGCTGCTTTGCCGGATCCTGATAAAGTTCTCCAACATTATTACCCACATTGTTTAAACCAAATCCTCCAGACACATCAACTTCATAACGCATGCTCTTAGCCTGAGCAACAGCCGCGGCCGCTTCAGTCTTTCGGCGTTCAAATGCAACAAATGCTGACCTTGTTTCGCGAGCGTATCGAATAGCATCCTGCTCATTAATAACAATGATGGGAATTTCTTCGGGCAACGCAAGTTCTATAGATTCCGTAGTATTAATACCGGTATATGTTCGTAATTGCAAACTTGAAGTCTGCAAATTCAATCTGCCCTGGGCAACATCCTGTTTAGATCTTAGTAACTGCAGCTCAACTTGCAAGAGCTTGTCTTTGGATGTGGTCCCAATGTTATAACGACCTTGTTCGATCTTGTAAATCGTATCATTGTTTGCCACGTTGTATTGCGCGATCTCCAAATCAACCTGAGCCTGGAGCACACTAAAAAAATTACTTACTGCATCCCGTGCGATAGCTTCCATCGATTCTGCATAGTCCCGTTTTGATTCTTCGTATCGGATGGGCTGAATTAATTTGTCCCATTTATATTGATTGTAGGAAAATAAAGGTTGGTTAACCCGGATGTTAAGAACTGAACCATTCCACTGTGTCGTATTGTCGACAATATTATTATAATAATTGTATGTCGTGTTGATCGAAATGACACCACCCGTCCATTGAATGGGCTGCTCCAAAGCGAAGTTTATACCTGGGTTCAGCTGATTAATCTGCAGGTATTGTATTGAACCATCAGGCTGAAGAATTGGGCTAAAGCTGTTATTGTAAAGAGCACCTGCGTTATTGCTAATAGCCCTAACCTGTGGATTATAGTTGCTCCTGAAGTTTCGATACTGCCAATACCGGTTTTCGCGACGTGTTTCTGCCACTTTGAAATCTGGAGATTGGGATTGAGAGCGGTTGATAATTTCTTCAATCGAAAAAACAGTTTGTCCGGTCACAGAAAGATTAACGCAAAAAAAAAGAAGTACAATAAAAAATTTATTCATAACGTAAGGATGTAATCGGATCCTGATTCGCAGCTCTGCGGGCCGGCGCAATTCCAAAAATTAAACCAACCGTTGCAGCCACCCCAAAAGATATAATAATTGAAGATACTCTGATAATTGTCGGAATTTCGGCAAACTCAGAAACGATGTAAGCTAACGAGATGCCTAACAGCACGCCAATAATGCCGCCAGAAACGCTGATCATAACGGCCTCAAATAAAAACTGTTGTACAACATCACTCTTCCTGGCTCCTATCGAGAGACGCAACCCGATTTCTTTAATTCGCTCAAGAACTGACGCAAGCATGATATTCATAATCCCTATACCACCTACCAATAACGATATCCCGGCGATAGCCCCTAGCACGTAATTAAAAATATCATTAGTGCGTTGTTGTTGCTTCAATAGCAATTCCGGTATTTCTATTTCATAGTCTACAACGTTGTAATGCCGTCTTTCCAGCAATCGAGAAACGATTTCTGCGGTCGAAGTAAGGTGATTCGTCGACTCAACTTGTATCACTAACCGATCGAGCTGATGGTAGTTTTTCTTCTCTTCATCATTCTCCGTCGCATTAGCATCCGGCCGCTGGTTTTTAAGAGCTCCAAGCCTAAGTTGTTCGTATGTAATTCTATCACGGTTTCTGTAACGTATCAACACTGACTGAAGCGGAATATAAATATCCATATTGAAGTCACGTATACCGAGCTTACTGATGCTAACATTTGAAATTAACCGCTCTCCGAGAACGCCGATGATGGTAAGCCAGTGTTGGCCTACTTTTATACTTTTACCGATGGGGTTTTCCGAAGGGAAGAATTTTGTTTTTATAGAATATCCAATAATGCATACGGCTGCTCCGCGGCGCAGGTGTTCTTCATTAAAAACTTTTCCTTCCTTCAGATCAAAGTTATAAATGTGGAAATAGTCTGGAACGACGCCGATCAGCTTCGCTGACCGGCGTAATCCAGTCCGTATGACATATGTGTCTATAATGATCTCCGGACTTACACTGCTGATTCCAGGAATTGTCTCTGTGATATTGTGCACATCGCGAAGCGTCAGCCCGGGGGAAAATTTTTTTCGCTCTTTTTGTCCGGCCTGTTCTTCTATTCTTTTTTCTTCCTGTTCAACTATTGGCTTTATAACAATATTATTTAAGCCCACCAGTTTGATTTGATCTAAAATTTCTTTCTGCGCTCCATTTCCTATGGCCAGCATCGCGATCACGGCAGCAACACCGAATATTATCCCAAGGGCTGTAAGAAGTGATCTGATTTTATTTGCAACAACGGCACCAACGGCTATCGAGAAATTGGCAAGGATACGTTTTGAAACCATAGCATAGGTTTATTTGCCACCAGCGCCGGCCGAAACCTGTGTGGTAGCGGCTTCCTTATTGTTTTGATCGTCCGGGTCAGGTTGATTTTTTTTTCTTTTGCCATTCATTTCTTTTAGCAATGAAATGTTTTCGTCGTCCATTCCAGACGGTCTGGACAAGTAAATTTTATCCTCCGCGTTAAGCCCGCTCACCACAATAACGCTACTCCCATTCGACTCACCTACTACAACTTCCTGCTTTGAAGTTTTTATACCTTCTCTTTTGAAGACATACGTAATCGTATCGGCTTGATTGTGTAGGCATTCTAATGGCACAAAAAGAACGTTGTCGATTATCTTCGCAATAATCTTATTACTGGTGGTCATAGAAGGACGCAATGTGGAGTCGGTCCCATCGATTTCTATGGCAACTTCAAATACTTTAGAATCAGAATTCGGGCGCTGCTCTCCTACATTGGCAACGCGCATTACCTTCCCTTTTAGCCTCTTTTCCGGATAGGCGTCTAATCCAATCTCAGCAAGCTGGCCGGCGACAACTTTCCGAACATCCACCTCATTGACATAAGTTTTCGACATCATCTTCGTCAAATCAGGCAGTGTTGCCACGGTTGGCTCCCACATATTGATCTGTGAACCCGCCTTAATAGCCTTACCATCCCACGGATTCTTCGAGTATATTACCATTCCAGGCTCCGGGGCTAGTATTGTAAATGCCTGCATCACCTGAGTCATTGCCGAGAATTCATTTTGAACCTTTCGCAACTCAGCAGATTGCTCCTTCATCTTTTCCCCATTTTGCCGCTGCTTGATTTTATAATTCTCTTTCGCCTGCTCATATTCACGTACAGCTTTTTCCGTGTTTATTTCCGCTTGTTTGATAGTTGCAGGGGGTTCGAATTTGGACTGTTCCAAGATGATCTTTTTTTCCTCCACGGCATATTTAAGATTAATAAGCTTATCGCGTGCCTCGCGCAACTGTAGCGTGGTATCGAGTTGGATCTGAACAAACTCAGCATTTTCCTTTTCTAACTCGATCTGTTTTTCATTGAAACGAGATTGAAACTCGGAGCGATCCAGGTTAGCGACCCAATCACCTTTCTTAACAACTGTTCCTTCCTCCACCATGCTTTGTATTACTACCTGCCAAATCCTGAAGTCACGAAGTTGGGTGGGGCCCAGTATTTTTACCGAATTTTTTGCCTCGAGCTCGCCAGTAATATCAATTTCCACCTTAAACTGACCTTGCTTGACATTTGTGATAATATCTGATTGAATTCCGGACTCCGTACTTCTTAGCATGAAATAGCCCAGTACAAGAACCACGGCACCGGCGGTAATCCAAAGAAATTTTTTATTGATCGCAGGCATGACACTCTTTTGAAGTAAAATTTATACTGCCAACATTGACTATAACGGTATCGGGAATCGCTATAGTCCCTCCCCTCAAAGACTGAGATATCTAAATCTACAAAATAAAATCTACAAAATCGTTAGAATTGGTCGGTCGGTGCATTTCAAATTGTCGCAGGTAGCATGCGGCTTTGAATGCGTTTAATCCCCATCCTTTATTTAGTGCATTATAAAGCTCTTTTCTAACCAAGTGTTACGTTACTAAACTTAATATCCTATCGACAACGTGAAAGGCACTTGGTTGGTCACACTTTTCATGCAGAAACACAACGATGGTAAGTTTCGAAACCTTTGAAGCTGCACGGTGAAATCGTCACGAAAATATTATTGCTTCTCGCCCTTTTTTATTTCAAATTTTCCTAGCGCTGCATTCTTATTTATCTTGTTGGCGTTAAAATCTTTTAACACCGAACTTTTTACCGTGTACTCTAACGTTGATGGGATTTCGCAGCCAGCACAACGTGTCAATTTCACCTGAAAAACTAATACTTCGTCATCCTTCAGGCTTTTCAATGTGCGGCCATACTCCAGTATATTATCTTTAAGATCCTGTTCGAATTTGGGGTACAGTTCCTTAATTTTTTTATCACGGGTAGCCTGATCAATATCTTCCAATCCAACCGTTGGCATTACATACCGCCTGGTGTATCCCAACTCCTGGCTGCTCAACGCCTGCATATAGTATACAACACCATAGTCTTTTAGTCGCTCGAAATAGACATTATCCTGAACGAAGAAAGTCTTTGAAAGGTCGGGGCGGTATAAGCGGCTGAATATGCTCGACAATAATTCCAGGTCAGGTTCGACTTCATCGACAGATTCAGTATTAATCACTTTCATCTTCGACAATGCTTGCTCGCGGGTAATTTTATTTTGTTTGTACTGCGTTAAATCACCTTTTAAAACTTCGACGGAAAGATGGGTTCTGTTTGGAGCATTAAAATATTGGTTCACCCATTTTCTCCGCTCCCCTTGATTTGAAACAATGATCCTTTCTGTTGCTGTTAGCTGTGTGATCATGTCACCATAATCTAGCAAAAAATTTTTCGCTGCATTAAGTACTTTTAAATTGTGTGAATCCTGAACACTATCCATATCCAGTTTTGCCTGCTCTCTTTTCTTATCCTGAAGACTCAGGGTACCTGCTTTCTCTGGTGCCCGTGGCTCCATATCATCGTCTGAATTCTCCCCATCCCCGTTATTAATGTAAACCCTCGGCCCTCGGGCACGGTCAAAGACGAAATTTTCCTCGTTGGGTAACGTAAATACGATCGGCGTCGTATAGTCCGCGGGGATATAAAAGGTTATTCCGTATCCAGGCTGATAGTTGCTTTTTATCTCCAATGGGAAAAACATCTTTTGCTTTTCAAACTGCTGCTTAATTAAGGTCCCTAATACATTCTCGGCAACGGCAATATCCCGTTGCATTCTCTCTTCGTCGACTTTCTGCGCTATAGCAGGCACTGTGGTCAATACCATTACACTGTAAAGCAAGGTTTGAATCGTCTTCATAGTCTTACGCATTTATAAATGGAAGCATTTCACTGCACCCTTAATTAGTTGTACCTATTGAATTTTTAGTTCCTACTGTTGTTATAATACTGGAGAGAATTTGTTCCGTCTCCTGCTTGAATACATCCGTATTTTGTTCGAGGCTATTCAATCGTGTTTGAACGAGTTGAAGATCGTCATTACGTTGTTGTTGAAGATATTTTGAAAAATCGACCAACATGCTTTCTATATATTCCTTTTGCTCATCGGCCGAAAGTTTGAAATAGTTTTTAACCAATTGAAGATTTTCCGTTTGTAATCCTGAAACAAATTCTCGAATCTGATCTTGGGATGCGGCAGAAGCATCCCTTACCAGCTTATCAATTTTGTTGGAATTTTGAGCCAGATTTTTCGTGATGGACGCATCCAATTGTTGTTGCGTCTCCTTCCAGCTTGACTGCATCGCGATGTTGTTCTTGTTCAAAGATGAATTGATCATAGATTGAATCTCCTCAGCAGACAATGTGGCAACCGATGGCTCAACGGCTTGTGTAATATTTTCGTTTTGGATCCGGTTTCCGTCAAAACTAATTCTCAATTCACTAGCCTGATATTGGATTTTCATACCTGAAAGCTTTCCGACTAAAATTATCAGGAGCAGGGAGGCAGCAATGCTGACGATAGTTTTAAGATAAGGGGCATTCCACAAAAATCGTTGTTTGCTTTCGCCGACAAAAATTGGAGGAGCAATCACCTCTTTGTCTTTCACTTGACTCAACAGAGCCCGCATTTGCTGAAGGCGTTCAAGCTCGAGACGCGCGTCAGGATTCTCAAAAAGGTATTTCTCGATGGCTTCCTTGTCAGAACCTTCCAGCTCCCCATACACGTAAGCCATTAAATCACTTTCATTAGGTTTATAGCTCATAGCCTATTGTATCTTTATTTATATTTTTCCGATCTAAAATTTTTCGAAGTCCATCGAGCCCGTAATACATTCTCGATTTTACTGTGTTCTCCGAAATGTTTAACACTTCTGCAATTTCTCTGAACTTTAGTCCTTCATATTCTTTCATGATGACGACCTCACGTTGTTCTGCATTGAGTTCACTTAAAGCCTGTTGTAAAATATCAGCAAGCTCCATTCGCTGCAGTTGTGATTCAGGGTTGTCAAATCGTTGTCCCGCGGACTCCCATTTCGGCGATTCTTCTGCCTCACGGTTCCAAACGACGTCAAAGGAAAGCGAGCGATCGCCTTTCTTTTTCCTAAGCTCCTCGCGACAATAATTTACCGCGATTTTATAGAGCCAGGATTTAAACCGGGCGTTATCCTGAAGACCCGGAAGGTTTTTGTACATGGAAATAAAAGTTTTTTGTGAAACTTCCATAGCCAGGTCGTGGTCCATAAAAAATTTATAACCGAAGTTGTAGATACGCTTATACCACAGCTGCATTAATTTCCCCTGCGCGCTCTGATCCCCCTCTTTAGCCCGTGTAACAAGGGTATCAGAATGCATCATGGCATTGTTTAGTAAAGTATCGACCACAGATTTCGTTCGGTTTTGATATCCTCCTGCTCTTCCCTTATACACGTTAAAGATGACAAGGCTCTGGAAATAGTTTTACCTGTTTTTACCTTTTTTTTGACAAATAACCTGTTTTTCGAGATATCACAGACCTTTTACGTTTGACCATTTAACCGTATGCTTGTACCCGCAAATTTGTTATCATGAAATGAGCCGTTATTTTGCGATCACTCAAAGTCGTCAAATAAGTATGGTGAATCCATGTGTTTCCTTTAAAAAATCAAACACAAGTAACCCGTGAAAAAAATCATTTCCTGGTTGATCCGATATGTACCTCGAAAATATCTCCAACGCGTGAGTGGCGCTGGTTTAAAGGTATTGGGAGTACTTTACTATGGTCGCGATGTCACCTGTCCGGTATGCAGCAAAAGCTTCAAAAAGTTTTTGCCTTATGGGAGGATCAATCCACGAGAAAACGCATTATGCCCGAACTGTCTGTCTCTTGAAAGACATCGACTGATGTGGCTTTATTTAAAGGAGCAAACTGATTTTTTTAAGAATGGGCTGCATGTCCTGCATATCGCGCCCGAAGCATGTTTTATAAAGCGATTTGAAAGAATTCATGGAGATCGATATGTGACCGCCGATATCGAATCGCCGCTTGCGAAAATCAAAATGGACATTCACCAGATACCCTTTGAAAAGAACACATTTGACGTAGTGCTCTGTAATCATGTATTGGAGCATGTAAAAGACGATATTCGAGCCATGGCCGAAATTCATCGGGTACTTAAGCCTAATGGATTCGCCATATTACAGGTTCCCTTTTTTAATCCAGTGCCCGACGTCACTTTCGAAGATCCTGGCATTACCGATCGGCGCGAAAGAGAAAAAGTATTCGGACAAGACGACCATGTTCGGAAATATGGTAATGACTATGCGCAGCGAATAAAACGTGCAGGCTTAACACCGATGGAAGATCCATATGTAAACAATTTGGAAGAAAGTGTTCGAAAGAAGTTTGGGTTGGTAAAGGGAGAAATAATTTATGGAGGCCGGAAGGATACCTAGAGTCATGGGGACTAAAGTCCCTTTGTCAGAGCCTCAAGTTGCCACGGCCTTAAGGCCGTGGCAACCGACCGTCTAGAGCCATAGGCAGTAAAATGCCGGAGCGGAAACCTGAGTTGCCACGGCCTAAAGGCCGTGGCAACTCACCATAGAAGAATAAACCTCTAAAATAGAAAAGCCGGCTCACACCGGCTTTACACTTTCTGCTTTTTACTTTCTGCTTTGAGCTTTAAGCTTTAAACTTTACCCAAGTTTCTCAAGCACATCCATCACTTCTCTCACCGCCTTACGGCTTGATTCCATCAGTGCTTGTTCATCCTTATCCAGGTCGAGCTCAATAATTTTTTCGATACCATTTTTACCCAGGACAACTGGTACGCCGAGGTAACAATCCTTGATGCCATATTCACCTTCAAGCTTAATACAAACAGGGAAAATCCGGCGCTGATTTTTTACGATGGCTTCAACCATCTGTGCTGCTGCTGAACCAGGCGCGTACCATGCTGATGTTCCCATGAGCTTCACCAATTCACCACCACCCACTTTCGTTCTTTCAAGAATCGCATTGAGCTTATCTTTGTCTATTAACTCCGTTACAGGTATACCGGCGACGGTCGTATATCGGGGAAGTGGTACCATTGTATCACCATGACCACCAAGTAGCATTGCCTGAATATCCTTAGGAGAAATATTCAAAGCCTCCGCCAGAAACGCGCGGTATCGGGCTGTATCCAGTATACCGGCCATTCCCATAATTTTTGTCCGCGGAAGTTTCGAGGTTATATGCGCCTGATAAGTCATTACATCCAGTGGATTAGATACCACAATGATGATTGCGCCAGGAGAATGTCTGATAATATTTTCTGTAACAGATTTTACGATTCCAGCATTGGTTCCGATAAGGTCATCGCGGCTCATCCCAGGTTTGCGTGGGAGGCCGGAGGTAATAACTACCACATCTGAACCTGCAGACTTGCTGTAGTCATTTGTTGCTCCGACGGTACGGGTGTCGTACAGATCGATTGGAGCTTTTTGCCAAATATCTAACGACTTGCCTTCAGCCAAGCCTTCTTTGATATCCAACAAAACGACTTCGTTAGCTACCTCGCGATAGGCTAAAACATCTGCACACGTAGCGCCAACATTACCCGCGCCAACAACAGTTACTTTCATATTTATATAAATTAAGTTTTATGATCCGGTCTTTTTTGATTCGTAAATCAAGGAACTGATATGATGTTTATAAATGGTACTGATCTAGCAATCAACACGTTGCAAGGCAGGGAGAAACACCCCCCTGAAACCGGGCGGCAAGTTATCAATTCGAAGGGATTTTGAAAATAATTTTTATCAAAGGAAACCTGTCAAACCTTCTCCACGCGAATATTCAACACGCGTTTAGTTTGAGGTGTAATTTTAAATCGGTCATCAATTCGCCAGCCAACGACATAGGCAATTTTTCCATCCGACTCTAAAACGGTTATTGCCTTTTTGTCGGCCAGAGAAAGCTTATTGTCCACCAGAAAATCGCTTATCTTTTTCCTATGATTCATGCCAAGAGGCTGAAAGGAATCTCCGTTTTTCCACTGCCTCCATACCAATGGGTAAGTAAGTTCATCGGCATCGAGGGCGGCTTCCATTTTATCCGCGCTGGGCGCCTGCGCAATTCCATTTGACAAATGCAATTTCCACGGGCCTAAATTCGCCTGATGATGATCCTGCCCGATATTAACGTCATTAAATTCCTGTGGATGAGGGGTGATAATTAAAACGTCCCGATCGACCACCAATAAATGTGTATGGGATAAAAATCGCTTACCAGGCTGACCCTTTATTGCGTGTATAATTTCCCGTGCCTGCTCAAAATTAAAAGCGTATATCTTTATAAATCTCCACAGAACGGCAGCAGGTACTGCAAGCTCCTCAAAGGCTTTTTTGTGGATCGTTGTACGATCATTGGTTTCGGCGACGTGTTTATTTTTCCAGTCATTAAAAGCGTGATGCAAGAGGTCCAGATCACCCTGAATTTTTTCGATTCCAAGTTGCCACGTTGCTTCGAGCGAAGGGTTTAATTCTTTTAATCTCGGAACGATTTGATGGCGAACGAAATTTCGTTGATAGTCATCTGTAAGGTTGCTTTGATCCTCGCGCCAGGCGATTCCATTTTCGCTTGCAAATTTTTCCACCTGAGCACGTGTAGCAAACAGCAATGGTCTTATAATATTTCCATTCTTTACCGGTATCCCTCCCAAACCATCGGTCGAAGATCCTTTCGTCAGATTCAATAAAATGGTCTCCATGGTATCGTCAAAGTGATGCCCTGTTGCCAACCATTGAAATGAATGAACCTTTAACAATTCTTCAAACCAGGCGTAACGTAAATCGCGTGCGGCCATCTGTATGGACAAGCCCTGCTCCCAGGCAAAAGATTCGGTTTCAAAACGTCGGACAAAAACTTGCACACCTAATTCCTTACCCACCTCTTGCACAAACTTTTCATCTTCCTCTGACTCCTTGCCCCGAAGTTGAAAATTGCAGTGAGCCACCGCTACGTTGAAACCTGCAGCCCGAAAGAGATAAAGCATCGTCATCGAATCAACGCCCCCACTCACCGCCAATAAAATTGAATCTGACGGCGTACAAAGTTTAAACCTTTCAATATGGTTCAGAAATTGCTCAAGCACAGTCAAAAGTACGAATTACGAGGGATGAAGTACGATTTTTAGTGTAACGATTGTAGCTTGCAACCGCAATGAATTTACGAGGTACGATTTACGCCTGCCTGCCGGCAAGGCAGGATTTACGATTGGTCCGCGTGGGCCTGATTTTGTGCATGGTATTCAGTGCGCATTTGGCTGTGGCGCAAAAAAAGGTAAAATTGGAGCAGGCAGACAAACTTAAAGGAGGAAAGCAAGGAGACGAACGATTCGACCGGCTATTGGGAAATGTAATCCTGAAGCAAAATAAAACCACGATTTATTGCGATTCCGCCTACCTGTTCAAGAAAAGAAATTTTGTGGAAGCGTTTGGCCGTGTCCGCATTACGGAAGGCGATTCCGTAACCATTACCGGCAATAAACTTGAATACGATGGCAATACAAAAACGGCTAAACTGCGGAACAATGTAATCTTTACCAAGCTTGCAACGTCAACGTTATACACAGATTATCTTGACTTTGACCGGCCCCGAAACCTCGCTTATTACTACAATGGAGGTAAACTGGTCGATAGCATCAACGTGCTCACCAGCCGCAAGGGGTATTATGATTTGAATTCTAACATGGCGTCTTTCAAGAAAAATGTCCATGTGAAAAATCCGGATTACACTATGACATCCGATAGCTTACAATATAACTCCAGAACAAAAATTCTTTATTTCAGGACTCCAACAAATGTGGTTGATAAAGACAGCAGTACGTTCGTTTACAATGATGGCGAGTATGACACAAAGACACGTCGCTCCGATCTTAAACTTGGTACCGCCGAATCCGATGAGTATGTTTTGGAAAGTGAAGATTTTCAACTCGATGACATCAGAAAAATTTATAAGCTTAGAAAATCTGTGAAGCTTATTTCCAAAAAGGAAAATCTGATTATCTACGGACAGGCTGCTGATTATTATAAGACGACAGGACTCATCAAAATTTTTGACCGGGCCTATCTGGCGAAAATCACAGACGACAACGATACCCTTTTTATGTCGGCTGATACCCTCGTGTCGATCGACAACGCGGATGAAAAAAAAAAACGACTCCTGGCCTATAACAAGGTAAAAATTTTTAAAAACGATCTGCAGGGTATTGCTGATTCAGTCGAATATCGCATGGCTGATTCCACGATTTATTTTTATCAGGACCCGATTTTGTGGTCAGAAGGAAATCAAATGACAGCGGATTCAATTCGTATGCTGATCAAGAACAACACCATCGATCGGATCTTCATGAATGTAAATTCATTCGTTATCTCCAAAGATTCACTCTTGAACTATAATCAGATTAAAGGGCGAAAAATGACGGCGGAGTTCAAAGAAAAAAAAATGCATCGGGTCGTTGTTGAAGGCAATGGCGAGAGCGTCTATTATGCCTTGAGCGAAGAAGAAGAAGGCGCTATGGGGGTGAACCGCATAATTTGCAGCAACATCACTATAAGATTTAAAGAAGGCAAGGTTAACAACCTGAGTTTTTATAAACAACCCGAGGCCCGTTTCATTCCACCGCATGAAATCACCGAAGAAGACATTAAGCTGAAGGGATTTTCCTGGAAAGAGGGTGAAAAGCCAATAAAATCCCAGGTGAAAAAAGATCAGACAAATCCAGGAAAATTTTCCACTCGTCCCAAGGCATTGAACTGAGCCGACCAATTTAATTCTGCTCAAGAAATTTCAAATTTTTTTTCGCCGATCAGCCATTTTAAAGGGTCGAAAAGATTTTCGAACGGTTGGGCTAGAAATTAAAAATATCGACAACGAAATATTTCCATTTGTATTATGAGAATAGCTCAAAAAGTTTAACTTTTGTGAAACTCTCGCGCATTCATGATGAAAGCCCTGTTGTCGGCAATAATAATTTTGATGGGCTCCTTGGCATATGGTCAGGGCTTCGAAATTGCGCCTTTGCAGGAGTCATATAAGGGCATGATTGGCGAAACCATTCGAGTACCGCTGCGGTTCAAAAATACTTCGGAAAAACCTGTAACACTGGTCATTAGAAAAGTTGACGAGCAGTTGGGGAGTACGCAAAAAAAATATTTCTGTGTTGACAACAATTGCCTGGATTCAAAAGTAGAAGACTATATCGTCAGAGTGGAACCCGGGCAAACCACGACAAACCTATACGTCGCGCTAGAGGCGGGACTCAATCAAAACGAAAGTTCAATACAATATATCGCTTATAACAAATCCAATCCTGGACAATCCCTGGAAGTCAACATGAATTTTCATGTGGAAGAAAAACTGGGAGAAAAGGCTAATATTTATAATTCGCGCCACATCACCCTTTATGACGTATACCCGAATCCGGCCATTGAGCACGCAAATGTCGCCTATAAAATGACTGGAGATCAGGTTAAGGCCAAAATATTGGTTCACAACATTATAGGGAATGTTATCGGTGAGTATTCACTTTCCCCGCTCGATAATTCTGTCCGGATCAATACCGAGGATCTCAGCGCTGGTATCTATTTTTATACCCTTTACGTGGAAAACGAAGGTGTTATGACTCGAAAACTCATCGTAAAGAAATAATTGCCCCTTTTTTGCCTGCGTTACAACCTTTGTCCTGCGATTTTCATCCCTTCTTAGACTAAAATTATCTCCAAACCTTGAAAACTACTCAGCAGAGACTGAACGTTTTTCAGAATATGGCGTCTTATATTATATTTGCGGGCTTATGTTGAGAGTATCATCTTTTTTTCTGATTGTATTAGTTCTGTTGCTGGTAGTTTCCTGCGGAAAGTTTCGAAAAATCGAAAAGAGTCTGGATTGGCGTGTTAAATATGAGGCAGCCATGAATTATTACAATAAAAAGGACTACTACCACGCTTCGGTGTTGTTTGAGGCGATCACACCGATCGTCCGGGGACTCCCTGAAGGCGAAAAAGTGCAGTTCTACCTCGCTTACTGCCAATATTACGATAAGCTGTACTTGTTAGGATCGGAGCAATTTAAGACGTTCTATGAAACTTACGGACGCAGCCCAATGGCCGAAGAGGCGCGTTACATGTATGCCTATTCGTTGTTTAAATCTTCGCCTAAAGACAATTTGGATCAAAGTAATAGTGTGGAAGCCATGGCCGCCATGCAGGAATTTCTGAATCGTTACCCGAACAGCAAGTTTCGCGACCAGTCAATAGATGTAATTGTCACCACGCAAAAGAAGTTGGAAAGAAAGGGTTTCGACAATTCCTATCAGTATTACAAAATGCGGCAGTATAAGGCTGCAATCGTCGCCCTTAACAATTTTAAAGATAACTTTCCGGATTCGGAGTTCTTAGAAGAAGCGTATTACCTGGTAATCGTTTCGGAATTTCGGTTAGCCGAACAAAGTATTTTGACCAGACAACAAGAACGTTATAAAGGCGTGGTGGATCATTATAAGGAGTTTGTCGACAAATATCCCGAAAGCTCGTTTTTACGGGAAGCTGAAAAGCTTTATGCAGAGAGTCTGGAAAAACTTAACAAGTCAAAAAATAACAATTCATAATTATGGCAGTTCAATCCTCTATCATCACACGCGATATTGAAAAAATCGCCGCACAGACAGGTAATCTTTACGAATCTGTCGTGGTCATCTCAAAGAGAGCAAGGCAAATTGCAGTAAATATCAAAGAAGAGCTTAACAATAAGCTCGCTGAATTTGCCACTACCGTAGACAATCTGGAAGAGGTTTTTGAAAATCGTGAGCAGATTGAAATTTCGAAATTCTACGAACGTATGCCAAAGCCTACAACAACCGCTACGGAAGAATTCTTGGAAGAAAAACTCAATTTCCGCATACGCGGTGAAGGCGATTTACCGTCGGATATATAATCCCTCCCTTTCATGCTAAGCGGCAAGAAGATCATTCTTGGTGTTTGTGGTGGCATTGCAGCGTATAAATCCGCAGTGCTCACCCGACTTCTTGTCAAGGCAGGTGCCGACGTGAAAATTATCATGACGCCATCGGCGCATGACTTCATCACACCCCTCACCCTATCTACCCTTTCGAAAAACCCGGTGCTTACTTCTTTGGAGAAAGAAAAAACCGGCGAATGGAATAATCACGTTGAGTTAAGTTTGTGGGCCGATGCTATGATCATCGCGCCGGCTACCGCTAACACAATTGCTAAGATTGCCCTTGGCCTTTGTGACAATTTATTGTTAGCCACTTACCTCTCTGCCCGTTGCCCTGTTTGGTTGGCGCCGGCAATGGATCTGGATATGTTACAGCATCCATCAACAAAGTCAAATCTTGAAAAAATCAAAAGTTTCGGCAACACGTTGATTGATCCCACCCATGGTGAGCTAGCCAGCGGGTTGACAGGAAATGGTCGAATGGCAGAGCCTGAGGATATCTTTAAGCAAATCGATTTTTTTTTTAGCACCAGTCAAAAGCTGAAAGGCAAAACCGTGCTGGTAACTGCCGGTCCTACCTATGAAGCCATCGATCCCGTCAGATTTATTGGTAATCATTCCAGCGGCAAAATGGGATTCGCCATCGCGGAGGAACTTGCACGTGAAGGCGCCAATGTAAATTTGGTAACAGGACCTACCGATCAGAAAACGCGACAACCTGGTATTACTGTCAATCACGTTACATCTGCAGAAGAAATGTACAACGCTTGCGCTGGTGTATTCGGTCAAACGGATATCACAGTCCTTGCGGCGGCCGTTGCCGATTATCGCCCTGCGGTACAGTCAACTGAAAAGATTAAAAA
Source organism: Chryseolinea sp. (assembly GCA_035641895.1). Lineage (GTDB taxonomy): Bacteria > Bacteroidota > Bacteroidia > Cytophagales > Cyclobacteriaceae > Chryseolinea. The sequence goes on from DASQTN010000865.1 coordinate 26,504, forward strand.
GAATGGCAGTATGACGTTGGAGTTGACGAAAACGCACGATATCGCAGCTTCGCTGGGTAAGATTAAACAAAACGGGCAGTTCGTTGTAGGTTTTGCACTGGAGACGGAAAAGGAACAAGATAATGCGCTGAAAAAACTAGAATCAAAAAACTTTGATATGATCGTGCTGAATTCCTTAAAGGATGCCGGAGCCGGTTTTGGCCACGATACGAATAAAATTACGATTATCGATCGCCAACATAAAATGACCTCTTTCGCGTTAAAAGATAAAAAAGCTGTTGCCAAAGATATTGTGCAAGCTATTATCGAAAATTTTCATGCGTAAGTACATCGCAATCATATTGCTTTTGATCTGCTCCACTTCGGCGTGGACGCAGGAATTGAATTGTTCTGTAACAATCAATTCGACCCAGATCACCACATCGGATCGAGGAATTTTCCGGGATATGAAAACTGCGATCGAACAGTTTATGAATTCCAGGAAATGGACGAATGATACCTATAAGCCCTACGAGAAAATTAACTGCAATATGTTAATTACCATCACCAAGATGCCCACGATCGGAAGCTTCTCCGCTACCGTTCAGATTCAGGCAGCTCGACCGGTGTACAATACAAATTATTCCAGCCTCATTTTCAATTTCGCCGATCGCGATTGGGAGTTTGAATACATTGAATCGCTTCCGCTAGAATATAACGATAACACCTATACGTCGAACCTAACCTCCATGCTCGCGATGTATGCGTATGTGATTCTTGGTATAGATGCAGACACCTTCAGCGAATTAGGAGGTACGCCATTGTTTCAACGCGCAATGACCGTAGTCAATAATGCGCAACAATCAGCCCGACCAGGATGGCAATCAATAGGTGGAAACAATCGCAGCCGTTACTGGATCGTGGAAAATTATAATAATCCTCAAATGGTTGACTTGCGTAAATCTGTATATTCTTATCACCGTTTAGCATTGGATACATTTGACCAGGATCCCGATAAAAGCCGGAAAATTATTCTCGATGGACTTAAGGATGTAAAAAAGGTTCGAGATATAAATCCAAATGCCATCTTGGTTGTTAGCTTTCTGGATGCTAAAAGTAAAGAACTCGCAAATATTTTTTCCTCCGGCAATATTCAGATCCGTCGCGAGGCTTATGACATCGTTATCGCGATTGACCCGTCTAACGTCTCTACGTACGATAAAATGATCCAGAATTAATTTCAACTGCGCCTTATTGCATTCGATCGCTGAATTAATCAGATTTGTTCCGACCAGCTATGCGCACAAAACAATTACGCCTTAATGACTCAGATCAAATTCGCCGGCGAATGGCTGAATTCATTGGGAAAAAAATTAACATTGTTCTAAGCGACAGAACGGTGATGTTCGGAGAATTAACAAAAGCAAACGACGACGCTATTGTTCTTAAAAATATGCGGCTTGAGAACGTTACTTATCCTTTCAAATCTATTGTTGAAGTATACCTTGATACACGCGTTTAATGCTTAAGCACCTCACCATACGGAACTACGCCCTGATCAAACATCTTGAGATGGAACCGTCTGCAAATCTTAATGTAATTACCGGTGAAACAGGTGCTGGAAAATCTATTATGCTGGGCGCCATCGGATTATTAATGGGTAACCGTGCAGACACGAAAGTTTTGTGGGATGAGAATGAAAAGTGCATCACTGAAGGGA
>DASQTN010000866.1:0-3839 GCA_035641895.1 Chryseolinea sp.
TGCTGCTTGCCTGGAGTGGATGATCCTTATACGCTAAAACGTCTTTCAGACCTACAATAAGGCCTGCAAGTTTTCCAGCTTTACCTTCCTTGATTTTTTTGTCTACCGCTACTGCGCGTTCGAGCGCTTCATCTCCGTATACACTTAAAAAAGCATTCAGATGTGCTTTTTCCTTGATGTTTCCCAGATGATGTCGTACCAGATCTTGAGTAGAAAGAATTCCTTGCTGCAGATCGTGTTGTATTTCGCGAAGTGTAGCGTATGTCTTCAACACAAAAATTACTTTCCGTCCTCGATTTTTGCTGCGTTATTAGCGTCCTCCACTTCTTTCTTAACGTCCTTCACTGAATCTTTAAATTCTCTAACGCCTTTTCCAAGACCCTTCATGAATTCAGGTATTTTCTTAGCGCCAAAAAACACTAACACAAATAAGCCTATGAGAAGAATTTCCTGGAATCCAACCCCCTGTAAAAACAATAATGTGGTATTCATGGCAATTAATTTTAATCGAATAACAAAAGTAGGGTAAAAAAACGTACCATCAAATGAATCCAGGCCTATGACATGATCGGATTCCACGTATGATATCAGGTTGGAAACGAGGATAAACCTCTGTTCGTTCAATTTTTTTACATGTTTTTGAGCCAGGCCTGAGGATCCAGGGCTGTTGTATTTTTAAAAATCTGGAACCGGAGTTCTGAAACGCCTTCCGTATTTGAGAAAATCTTACCGATTTCCTGGTTCGTGATTACTTTCTGCCCGGTTCTTACAAACACCTCTTTTAGCCCTGCATAAACGGTTAAATACTCTCCGTGTTTGATGATCACCGTGCTTCCCAATCCCTGTATAAATGCCACTCTTCGTACCTCTCCCTCAAAAATGGACTTTACCCGTTCATTCTCCTTTGTTTGAATATTTACACCATTATTCTGTTGCACTATTCCTTTCAACACAGGATGGTTTTGACGGCCAAATTTTTGCGAAACAAAGCCCGAAGAAACGGGCCAGGTAAACTTATTTCGGTTTTCTTCAAAGGAGTTTGAAAGCATTTCGGTGTCGCCAGCCTTTGCCCGAGCGGCGCGTTCCATTTCTTCCCGGATTAGGTCCTCGATAAGTTTGTCCAGCCGGGCTACCAATTTTTTGGTTTCCGCCAAATCTTTTTTAAGTTTTTTCTCCTGACGCTCTAATGAACGGACCAGATTGTTTTGCTTTTTCTTAAGGCCGGAAAGGTTTTCATTTTCCGTGACGACCTGACTTAATAATTTATTTTTTTCTTCTCGTCTGGTGCGTATCTCCTTCACGTGACCGGAAAGTTCGCCCTGCACTTTTACAATTTGATCAGCTTGAAGTTTTCGGGTTTGACCATATTGTTCGAGGTATCGGAGTCTCATGATCAGCTGATCGAAGGATTTAGCAGAAAAAAGGAAGGTCAGTCGCGTTGTACTATTGCTGACTTTCTGTGCGACGAACAACATGGCGATGTATTCCTTTTTCAACTTTTCAAGGTCATCCTCAAGGGCATTGATGATGTCATTATTCTCGACGATTTCAGAATCGAGCAAATTTACCTCGCCTTTAATTGAGGTTATTAGATTTTCCTGAACACGGATTCGCTGGTTGAGTGCGTTGAGTTCGCCAACAGAATTTTTTTTCTTAGCCGAAGTCTGGCCAATGATTTTTTCTACTTCCTGGATCTTTTCAATATTTTCCTGCTTTTCCTTTTGGAGTTGGGATTTTGTTTTCTGCGCCGAAACAGAAAAACTAAAGAAGCAACAAATGAGGAAGAACCATATGCGTCTACCTGCGCACATATCGTTTAGGTATATTAAAAGGGAACTTAAGCTCTTTATCTCCAACCTCAGCCTTATTATATTCGAAAATAACTGTTGTATTTAAAATTCCCGCTAGCGTTTTGTAAAACAAGCTGATTGTTCCGTTGTATGGAAATAATTTATTGCTCAATGGTTGAAAGTTAGAATAGTTAAGGACCAGGGAATTGTTTGTATCAGTTTCTTTCATCTCCACCTTTTCAATTTTCATGCTCGCCGAATTAATGTAATTCAACACTGAAATGGTTCCTGTATTTTGCCTGAGCATAAAAAATGAATTCTCCTGCATAACCTGATCCTCGTCGGATCGAGCTTCGATCAGGTTACCAAGCATGGCTGCTTGAATAACGTTAAAATTGATATCAAAATTATAACGCTTCGAGAGTTCAGCGTAATCGAAAACATAATATTCTTTGTCAACATTGCTTACAATAGTGATTGAGTCCTTATTGATCAACGCTTTTCCGCCCTGTACACCAATCACTGAAAACGTCATCCATATCACACTATCTTTTCGAACCCGAATGTTGGCTTTCACCTCCCGCTCTTTGTTGGCATCTCGTAATATCATCCGGGCCTTTCCCTGAAGGTATTCAAAGTCAATTTCTTCAACTGAAAGAGTCAGAGCTGGTTTGGAAATGGTGATTGGACTTGTGATTTTCTTGCTACAGGAGATAACAAGAAGTGAACACATGATAACGAAAAGCCCGATCGTTTTATTCATACATTTTCCGGTTCGCGATTTTTTTATTTAAGCTTTCACTGTTAGCATTCATTCCACGGGCTTTTTGCCATTGCTCAACGGCACCGTTGACGTCGCCAAGTTTAAAAAGTATATCGCCATAATGTTCGAAATGCGTCGCGTTTGCATTTCCGGTAGTTATGGCTCGCTCTATCACTTTTCTTGCCTCCTTATATTTTTCACGTGTATACAACACCCAGGCGTATGTGTCAAGAAAGGTAGGATTGTCCGGGTTGTTTTTTGTTAACTGTGCCGACATTTTTTCGGCTTTTTCAAGATTGGTTTTACGCAGTGCTAAATAATAGCTGTAATTGTTCAAGGCGGAGTTATTACCTGGATTGAGCGTCAAAGCATCATCAAATGCCTTATCAGACTTTTCATATGCCTTCGTGGCATTGTACGCGTCACCCAACATGTTACTGACGTCGCTCATAAAGTTAGAGTCTGCTTTTGCTATTTTTTTCGCTTGTTCAAGAGAACCAATCGCTTCCTGGTATTGTCGTTTACGCAAATGTGCAAAACCATTGAAGTAGTAAAGCATTCCCTGGTTAGGAAACAATTCCAATGCCTCATCCGAATGTTTGATGACATCATCAAACGACTCCAGTTGAACTTCAAGATAAATTAAATTTTGCCAAACTTCGTAATTAACGTCACTGGATTCAACGGCTATGACGTATTCCTTTACAGCCTCCCGTGTTTTTCCGGTTGCTAAATAAAGATCACCCCCAATGATGTGGACGTTAGGATTCTCCGGGCTTGCTTTCTCTAATTTTTCAAAGAGGGATAAGGCAAATTTTTCTTTATCAGGGTCGGAAATTTTTTTCGCTTTATTTTGATTCAACTCGGCATTGTAAGAGGCGAGGATAATAACCTTGCTGCTTGCCTCGATCGAATTATCCTCAAAGAGTTTAAGCAACAACGGTCTTGCTTTTTCTTCCTGATTATTGTCGCGATACATTCCTGCCAAAAGCATTTCCGCGTTGCCGACGTCTTTATTTTCGGCAGTGAATTTTTCAAGCGATTTGATAGCATCATTGCGATACCCCTTTTGAGAAAGAATTTCTGCAAAGGCCATGATGTATCGTTCTTCACCGGGAAAGGCGTTGATCAGTTTTTCACCTTCCGCAATTCCCTCTTTCATTTTGCCCTGCTCGATGAGGATCCTCATTTTTTGAACCGAAGAAACCTCCGAAACGCCGAGTATATTTTCGGCGCGGTTATAAGTCTTAACCGCGTCATCGAATTTATTGGCGTACTGATAAACA
>DASQTN010000867.1:0-4029 GCA_035641895.1 Chryseolinea sp.
CCACAGACCCGGCTACCCAGGTTCTGGAAGCAAGGCCGGCCATGAACGAGCCCTTTACGCCAGAACAGTTGCATCTGGTATGGCTGGACTTTGCCGACCAGCGGAAAAAATTCCAAGCGGAATACCAATTACTTATTCAGCCCTTTGAAATGCGGGGAAACACCATTGTTATGCATTTGCTCAGCACAGTACAGGAGACGATGCTTAACAATTTTAGAGGTGATCTTATCAGCTACCTGCGTGACAATTTAAAAAACAATTCAATTCTGGTGGTAGGCGAATTACGAGAACAGGAAGAAAAACAAATGCTCTATACCCCCCGTGATAAATTTGAATTTCTCCTCGAGAAAAATCCTCTGCTAAAAAAATTACGCGATCGACTTGGATTGGATCCTGATTATTGATTAACGCTTATCAGACTGGTATAGATCTTTATAAGTTAGAATGTCCTTCTCCTCCGATTTGCTTTTCAAAATACCTATGTGAAATAATAGTGCTATTGTTGTGAGAATAAAAATGACAACGTAGCCAACATTTAGAAAAACGAGGTTGTAAGGCACAGATCCCTGATATGCTAGAATATCGTAGCCAAACAAAAGCACACCAATCCAAATAGTTGACATCAGGAACCACGAACCTGCACGGTCTGTAATGAGGGCGCGGATAATGAGGACAACTGCATTAAGAAGTACGAGCGCCTCCACACCCAGGTAAATCGATATCCATCGGGTAAAAACAATTGCAGGTGTAAGAAGGGTAAATATTACGAAGATGACATTTAGAACAATGGGAAGGTAAGTGACCAGCACATTGCTATTTTCCTTAAATATCTTATTGACAAATAATGCAGCCCATATGCCCGTCAGGTATAATGTTATATACTCGATTTTTACTTGCCACTCCCAATTGAAACCTGGAAACACCAAGACAACTGGGTAGAGATTCGAAAAAATTGACCTGATGGACCATGTCAGGCACAAAAGCGAAAAATAAAGGACGACGGACTTGTTCATTCGGCGGTACACAAATAAAAAAACAATTCCCTCCAGCAGCAGCACAATGGCCTCGGAAATATTACTGCCAAGCGCCCAACTGAAATGAGATTTTATATTACTCTCCTTGCCCAAATAAATTGGGTTTCTACCTCCACCTCCTTTATGGTGATAGAAATTCGCCAGTTGCAATACAATGTTAAGAGTGTCGCTGGTGCTGGTGATAGAAGCGGTTTTGTGCACCCATTGTGGTGTAGATTCATCCTTTTCACTTCCAACAGTGCCGGCAGAAGCAACTAATTCGTTATTGACCCACAGCTTATAACTTGTATTCATTGAAGGAATTTCCAGGGCCATCGGACCGAGAGAATCTGGAAGCAACACTTGCAGGGCGTACGTTGCGTAGCCTAGCCCCTTACCATTTGGCCGGTGATCGTTCCAAATTGTAGGAAAAAAACTTGTCGTTAAATTTTCATTTTGGATGCTCTCTGGTGAGAGAAGCTTATTGTCGGCAACGCTCCAATTTCCACTGAGCGGAAGTCGTTTTGAAAAATCCCATGTGCGAGCATCAAAGGATTCAACTTGTTGCAAACGGCTTGTCTGCGCGTCAACAAGAGTAGACCACGTCACCAATATACCTAACACACTTATCAGGGCAATGCCCTTCTGCCATGTGATCATATCACAAATTTAATGTTCGTTTAATTGAGGGTTTTTAGAAAACTGTGACGAGAGGAATTCGCGGTTCTCTTTTACAAAAAAGTAATTCTTAACGGGTTAAAATTAGCTTTTTGTATATGGAGGGTTGTAGCGATATATGTCAAAAAAAACGAGACGGTAACCCATTTTTTCTAAGATAAGGGAAGTATTTCTTTGCCTCAAAAAGGCACCATTTTTATGCGTTTCTAGAGCAATTTTCGCCTTTGTTTTAGACCCCGTAATCGGCGACAATTAAGGGCGTTGGGCGAAAAGCTTAAAGCGGAAAGCTTAAGGCAGAAAGCTAGGGCGTGCGAACTTCCGAGGGTGTGCGTCGAGGTGATTTGTGTCCACTTGGCATTTAGCTTACAGCGCACAGCTGACAGCTTTTTTCAGTGTATAAACTGCGAACTTTAGCTGAAAGCAAAAAGCTTAAGGCAGAAAGCTAGGGCGTGCGAACTTCCGAGGGTGTGCGTCGAGGTGATTTGTCTCCAACTGGCATACAGCCTACAGCAAACACTTTACAGCTTTTTCAGCGTATCGACTGTGAATTTTAGCTGAAAGCAAAAAGCTTAACGCGGAAAGCTAAACTGTGCGAACTTCCAAAATTTGTGCATTGAGAAGCTTGCCCCTATTCGCATTCACCTGACAGCCGACAGCTCTATTTTGGCACAACTTCAAACTAGAAACTTCAAACTCGAAACTGATTTCAAACTCGAAACTAAAAGAACCCTCGACGACTGCTCGTCCTTCTCGGAGTTTTTCCGAACAATACCCCGAATACTCCACGAATCAATTCGCGGCCAACTTGCTTGGCGACTGGAGACTCTAATACCTGATCGAATGTTGATTTTTCTTTTCGTGAAGAAGACGATGGCCTTGTGTCCTCCTCTTCCTTCTTTTTTTCCTGGGCCGCCATCCGCTGTTCTAGCATTTCAAATGCGCTCTGGGGATTGACTGGGTCTTTATACTTCTTATTAAGTTCCGAATGTCTTAGTACCTCCTCGTATTCCATTTCGCTGAGCGGTCCCATAACCGAAGCCGGGGGCGCGAGATGAGTTACAACAGTTTCTGTCGGAATTCCTTTTTCATTTAAAACTGTGATGAATGCTTGTCCTGTACCCAGCTGTGTAAATTGTTTTTCCATTACATAAAATTCAGAACTTGGAAATGTCTTTACCGTTTCCTTCAACGCTTTTACATCATTCGGTGTAAATGCACGGATAACATGGTGCACGCGATTGCCCAGTTGAGCTAATACAACGGGTGGTATATCCTGCGTTAGCTGAGTACAGAAAAATACGCCGACACCTTTCGAACGTATTAAACGAATAACCTGATCAATCTGATCCAAAAAAGCCTTGGGGGCATCTTTGAAAAGCAGATGAGCTTCATCCAAAAAAAAGATCAGTTTTGGTTTGTCGAGATCTCCCGCTTCAGGAAGTCGTTGATAAAGTTCAGCCAACAATGCCAACATGAAGGTAGAGAAAATAGCTGGCTGGTTTTGAATATCGGCTACATTCAAAATGCTAATGACGCCTCGCCCATCGACTTTTTCAAACAGATCATCGATGTCAAAAGATGTTTCACCAAAAATTTGATTTACACCTTGCTGCTCCAGGGAAACGATCTTTCTCAATATTGTGGAAGACGTGGCGGTTGAAATTTTTCCGTAATCGGATTTTATCTCATCTGCGCCTGGTCCATCCGTTAGATAGTTCAATACTTTTTTTAAATCGTTGAAATCAACGATCGGCAGATTTTTATCATCAGCATATTTGTAGACAATGTTCAACACACCCGCTTGAGTATCGTTGAGCATCAGAATCTTGCTCAGGAGCGTTGGACCAAACTCGGTAACCGTTGCTCGCATTTGAGCTCCTAGTTTTCCACTTAAAGAATAAATTTCAAGTGGAAATCCGGAAGGTGTATAGTTTATACCCAAGGCCGCCGCCCGTTCCTTGATCTTGTCATTGGCCTCTCCTTCTTTTGCAATCCCCGAAAGGTCACCTTTCATGTCAGGCATAAACACAGATACTCCTGCTGCCGACAATTGTTCGGCGATAAGCTGAAGTGTTCGCGTTTTACCAGAACCAGTTGCGCCTGTTATCAGTCCATGGCGATTCATCATACGCAACGGGAGATGAACTTTAGCATCCGCGAGAATCTCTCCGTCTAAAATTCCGGCCCCGAGATAAATCGAAGGGAGCGACGTCGTATAAGACTTATTGATGGCGGCTATAAATTTTTCCCTGGACATGGCAGATAAGATTTTGCCTGCAATTTAAAGTTATAGCCATAAGAAAATAAAAAAGGTCTGAATAATTCAGACCTTTTGAAA
>DASQTN010000868.1:0-3616 GCA_035641895.1 Chryseolinea sp.
TAGCGATTATTTCGCCCTGCCTGGTTCAAGTCTTCCAACGCGGGAATGTGTGCTGTTTACTAGTTCAAGTCTTGATCCTCGTGCCTGGTTCGAGTCTTCCAACGTGGGAATGTGTGCTGGCGAGACTTGGACCTAACATCTTGCAAGTCTTATGACTTGCATTTAAATTCACATAACCGTTAGCTTTTTTTTTATGAGCCGTAAATTCAAAATCCGTGATCAGGAAGCCGTCCATTTTGTTACCTTCACTACTATCCAATGGCTCGATGTCTTCATCAGAGCTGAATACCGCGACATCTTACTTGACAGTATTCGTTATTGTCAAAAGAACAAAGGACTTGAAGTATATGCCTATTGTATCATGAGTAGTCATGTGCATATGATAATTGCAAGACATGGCCCACAACAACTTGAGCACGTAATAAGAGATATTAAGAAATTCACGTCATTTAAGATAATAGAAGCTATTCAAAATAATCCGGAAGAAAGCAGAAGATCGTTGCTTATGTGGCTTTTTGAAAAAGCAGGAAGAAGTAATGTTAACAATACGCGATATCAATTTTGGCAGCAGCATAGTCACCCTATCGAGTTGAATACGAACGAAAAATTGGATCAGCGCTTGGATTATATCCATAAAAATCCAGTCGTGGCAGGCGTAGTGAGGAATCCCGAAGAATACCTTTATAGCAGCGCGGGAAATTATGCCAGGTTGCCTGAAAATTTACTGGAAGTGATGTTGATCTGAATCCAGTGACGTCAGTCCAAAGACTGACAGCATAATAGGCACAAGTCTCTCTCACACTCGAGCCCACGCCGGAAGACTTGCGCCAGGCAAGGGTTTCTAGGTCCGATATCGTTGATTTAATCTCGACCATCCACACGCAAGCTACCAAGCAAATAACTTTTTGCCTTTCACTGAGTTCAAAGGAAAGGAGCATTATTCCCGTATGAAGCCCAAGGTAACGCGCAAATCTCGCACAGGATCGCCTATGCCGATACCGCAAGGTGTAAAGCCTATGCTTGCCACGTTGCTTGCAGAGCCGTTCGATGATTCAAGATACTTGTACGAGATAAAGTGGGATGGATACCGCCTCATTTCCTATAAAAATGGCAAGGAGGCGAAATTGGAATCACGGGGAGGCTTAGATTATACGAAGAAATACCCACCCATAGCCAAGGCCGTTGCTGATTTAAAGCACGATGTAGTTCTCGACGGTGAAGCGGTTGTCCTGAACCCGGAAGGGCGCCCTGACTTCGATGCGTTGCAAAAATTTAACGGGCAGCAATCAGGCGTTTATTATTATGTCTTCGATATACTGTGGCTTGATGGAAAAGATCTGATGGGAATGCCTTTAGTAGAGAGAAAGAAAATTCTTTCGAATGTCATCAAAGATAAGTCCGTTATAAAATTCAGTGACGATTTTGACAACGGCCTGCAATTATTCGAGCAAGTAAAACAATTGGGACTTGAAGGTATTGTTGCAAAAAAAAGAAATTCAAAATATCAGCCTGACAAACGAACTACCGACTGGTTTAAAATACCATACTCGCTGAAAGAAGAATTTGTTATTGGGGGATGGGTTGAGAGCGAAAGGAGACACTTTAGAACTTTGCTTTTCGGCGCGTACGAAGGAAAGAAGCTCATCTGGAAAGGACACGCCGGCGGAGGCTATAAGGAGAAAGAAATGATTCCAATTCTTAACCGTTTGAAAGCACTCGAAATAAAATCAAGTCCTTTTGCAAATGAAGTCGATTATGATGGTGTGGCGCACTGGGTCAAGCCTGAATTAGTTGCCAACATCCGATATGCGACGCTGACAAGGTCTGGAAAAATTAGAAAGCCTGCAATCTTCCAGGGATTTCGAGAAGACAAGGACGCGGAGGACGTTGTTGTTCAAACGCCGAGTAACGGCGTTGCGAAAAGGAAATTACAAACAGGCGCAGACAGCAATTGGCTAGACGTAGAGGCACAGAAAATCCGCAATCACGATGAAATCCAAGTTGAAGGCTGCAAAATACCTTTAACTAACGTAGACTCTGAACTTTGGAAAGGCGTCACAAAAGCAGATTTAATTCAGTACTATCATTCCATTTCAAAATACATTCTTCCACATCTTGCTGACCGCCCACTATCCTTGCATGTTAAAATAAAAGGCCCGTATGCACCAGGTGTGTATATCAAGGACATGGAAGGAAGACATCCAGAATGCGCTGAGATCTTCACGACGGAACGAAAACATAAAAAGGCTGGCAAGCGAAATATCATTGAGTACCTGGTTTGCAACAACATGCCTACACTACTTTATATAATTAATCTTGGATGTATTGACTTAAATCCATGGACGTCGCGGACGGAGAAGCCGGAGGAGCCGGACTTTATTATCATCGACCTTGATCCATCTGACGAAGATTTCACGAAAGCCATTGAAGCCGCACAAGCGGCAAAGGAATTTTTTGATAGAAGAAAATTAAAAACATTTGTCAAGACAAGCGGAAAAACGGGTCTGCATATTTATATACCTTGTTCGAGTTTCAATTTTTCCGAGTCCCGGACGATCGCAGAAAATATATGTTCAGAAATTCATTCACTAATACCGGCGATTACGACCACCGCGGTAAATGTTTCCAGTCGCGATAACAAACTATACCTAGATCCAAATCAAAATGATTATTCAGATACAGTAGCCGCACCATATTCAGTAAGGCCGTATAAACATCCCTATGTAAGTACGCCGATTGATTGGAAGGAACTGAATAGAAACCTTTCGCCTGCGAATTTTTCCATTAAAACGATCATGTTGCGACTTCGGCAGAAAGGTGATCTCTTTGAAGCGGTCTTAGACAAGAAAATAGCAGCTAGGAATAATAAAATTTTAGGTTCTCTGCTATGAAGGTATTCCGCTACAAATATCAGTTTCGGCAACAACACAGCTATCCCATAGATTTAACCACGCATGAAATGCTTTACCAGCGAAGGGATTAAATTATAACAATCCGTTAGCTGCAGGAATTACTTGATATCCTCAAGAATAATCTTTAAAGCAAATGCCAAGTTGAAAGAAAACGTTCTTGAAGTAAGGACGTGATTTTGAACGAGTTAGCCAGCAGACTGACCCAAGATAGGTCCCAAAGTCTCGCCGCCCACATTCAGCGCACGGACTTGAGCCGGTAGGTTTAAGGGAAAAATGTACTGGATGTCGTACCGATATAATTTTTAGGAGTCAGTCAGGACTTGACCAGCATTATCCGTCCAAGTCTCGCACGCACATCAGCGCGCAAGAGTTGAACCAGGCATGGTCGATCAGCGCCCGGTAAATTTTACCATCAGATTGTAGCGATTATTTCCCATACCATGTGTTAAGTCGCCAGCGAATAGCCCCTCGACCAAGCGAATTGGTTTTCATTCAAACCCAGATAATCCGAAAACATTTGGCATTGAAATCGCTGTCCACATATCCTGATTTAACCCTGATAAAAAATGAAATACCTTTTGATCGTCGGTTTGGCTTTTGGTATAGCCACGATCTCATTCGGACAACAAACAAAGTCAACTGATATTGTTGCAGCCGGAACACCCACCAAAAAAGTTGCCATGCGCTCGTCAGTCCTCTATCTC
>DASQTN010000869.1:0-2293 GCA_035641895.1 Chryseolinea sp.
TACAAATGCCAGCTACCTAAACCTGTTGAATGCTGATATTTATTTTAATTATGAGGATTTCCAGGCGCGTATGGTCGAGCCGCTGCGCGCGGCATTTAACGAACTGGCTGTAGGCCTGTTGAATGAAGGTGACGAAGTCAAAGCCAGAGATGTTCTCGATCGCGCGCTGAGTACCGTGTACATCGCACATTTGAAACCGTCTTATTCCAATTTGCAAACGGCTGAGATTCTTTTGAGCCTTGGCGAGACATCCGAAGCGGTGAAACTTTCTGCCGCGGTTTTTAATTCATCTTTTCCCGTAGTCGAAGAAAGTTTAGCAAAAGGTGAAGGCGCCGAGCAATTGCCATTATTTCTTTTACAGCGATCATCCGACTTGTTGAGCCGGGCAGATCGATCGGAGTATGCTTCTAAATTAGACGGACTCAAACTACGCAGGTAAGAAATATTCACCTTTACGCCCCGTTAATGGGCGAACGTAACGAATAGATTTCGAATTTTCGGATGAGTGTTTACGCCAATTTCATAATCAAACACGTAATACTCTTTGGACTTTCGTATGACCGTGTCGTCCATTTCTGCCTGTATAAAGAGAAATTCATTTTGGTCTCCAAGAATTTTAAGCGGGTTGTGAGAATAAGCAGAGCGTTCGATATCGGTTTTTATTATCGTCGTCAGACGTTTTGGAACGTAGCACAAATAGGATACACTTGAAACGGCCAGCTCCTCAAATAGTGTTTTAAGTCTCTCTTGTTTTAATAGTCTAATCAATCCGGCTTGTCCTGGTATGAACGATAAAATGGCCGTCCATGCAGGACCACCCCATCCGGTCCAAAGAAGTTCTAGTTGGCTATCGGAGGCTAGTTCACGATAGAATTTTTTGCTTTGTCCACCTCCGCTATATACAAGAAGATCAAAATTTTTCAGGTCAATTTCGCTAGCCATGGTAAGTGAGGTAAGGATGTTATCCAGCTCTGATACCTCTATCAGTTTGTATTTGCTGTCCATGGCCGAACGGATATTTTGGGGTAATCGTTGCGCATCCTGCACTTCAGCGTCTCAAAACGTTTACAATTACTTTTAATTGACTGCCATTTAAATTTAACCATAAACGGCATTATTAAGTATATGATGCACAAGATTGGTAATCCAGAGGTTTTGGATACGTTGTCATCGGAGTGCCGACGCCCAGCAATTACGCTGCATTGAGGCAGATGGACACGTGCTGAATTTTAAGTTTATTTCAATAAATTAGAATTCCTTCAACCCTTAAACCAACCCTGGATGAGCCCAGTCATTCTTCTTCTCATCGGCCTTACAGTTGTGTTGGCCGGAATCCTTTGGCTAAAACTTCATCCGGTTATTGCCCTGTTGACCGGGGCGTTGGCAGTAGGTGCTTTGACATCACAAACTTTACTCGAACGTTATGCACAAAGCAAAGGATTGTCTGAAAAGCAAACCAGTGCACTTGTTGATCAATCGTTGGGTGAACGTGTGGCTATTGGGTTCGGTAATACTTGTGAAAAAGTAGGGCTGTTGATAATGTTAGCCTCCATTATTGGAAAAGGTCTTTTGGATAGTGGTGCCGCAGAGCGGATTGTTCGATCGATGCTGGCCGTGTTCGGTTCCAAAAAAGCGCCGTGGGCTTTTATGGTAAGCAGTTTTGGGTTGGCAATTCCAATATTTTTTGACACCGTTTTTTATCTTATGATTCCTCTGGCGCGCGCCATGGGCGTAAGATTTCAAAAGTCGTACGCCCTGTTCGTGATGGCTATTGTTGCCGGTGGAACCATCGCACATTCGTTGGTGCCTCCAACCCCGGGTCCCTTGTTTGCTGCAGGAGCTTTCGGTGTCAGCATTGGAATGATGATTATTGTGGGGACGATTATTGGCTTCGCATGTTCAACTGCAGGGCTATTGTACGCATTCTGGTTAAATAAAAGACAGGACATTGCAGTGCGGACAACGGCCGACACAACACTCGAAGGCCTTCAGTCCTGGCTTGATAAGGATACTTCACAGCTCCCATCTTTTTTTATGGCCAACCTGCCTATTGTGCTTCCGGTTGTTCTCATCGCCGGCGACACGATAATTAGCAACGTGTCGGTTTCTGTACCTCCGGCAATCGAATCTTTTTTCAGTTTTGCGGGTGATCCCAATGTCGCACTTTTTCTTGCCATGATAATTGCCCTTGTTCTCTTGGGGAAACAATACAGCTTCAAGCTGAAACAATTAAAAAAACCGATTGAAGATGCGGTTTTGAGTGCAGGCACTATTATTTTGATCACTTCTACAG
>DASQTN010000870.1:0-3831 GCA_035641895.1 Chryseolinea sp.
AACATCGATGACACTGCGGTTACTAATACTTACTTCCTGCGTAGCATATCCAATAAAGGAAAATACAAGGACACCGTTTTCGTCCGGAACAGTCAAAGTATAATTGCCATCTGCGTCGGAGGTGGTACCTGTTGTAGTCCCCTTGAGAAGTATATTGACGCCAGGTAGAGGTTGGTTAGCGTCATCCGTGATCTTACCCGAGACGGTAATGTCAACAACTGCCGAAACCCCAACAGATGGCGGCGAGTTAAGCGAATGCCCCGACACGGGTGAGTGCATCCCCAAGAGGGAAGCAAGAAAGCACGAACTGATCAGCACTGCTTTTAACGGCATGCGTAATTTTTTTTTCATAAAAGAGGGTTAGTTTGTTAGATGATAAAGAAAAATCCTATTCCATCAGTATTAGGCTGTTCTGAATGGAAAAAACTATTTCAACCTTTTGAAAAGGAATTCCAAACACGAGGGGCGTCTTTAGAATTGAGGGCCGGCGGTAGATGTTTCTCGAAACAGGCATAGGAGCCAGATAGAAACTTTGCTTTGTTGAAGTTAAAATGTTTTAAAGGTAAATGCTCAAGCGCCAGCAACTTTTTTTTACAATGTAATCATTGCATCAACCGCGAACCCCGGATGTATCATGTATCGTTCGGAGCGCTTACAAATCGGACACCAATGTTATAGTATTAACGCGATAGTCTTTTTGCAGAAAACTTACTTAAATAGTAACGTTTTCTTAATTGAAAATCGATTATCTTTTGACTCCTTGAGGTTATGTCAGTTCCGGTCCATGCTGCCACAGGAAAAGCAACGTGCGCCATATAGCATGGAAGGCCGCAATTGGGACAGCAAGGATATACAATAAATTATCTCGCTAACTACGATTCTAAATACATTCCAAACAAGTATGAGCCGCTTATTTCAACTTATTGCGTGCCTGATGATTAACTTTTCAACCTCGGCGCAAGAAGTCGGTCAGGTGCTACCATCGTGGCAAGAGGGATACCTTGACATTCACCACATCAATACCGGTCATGGAGATGCGGCATTCTATATTTTTCCCGACGGAACAACGATGTTACTGGATGCCGGAGAAATGGATCCTACTAAACCGAGGACAAATTCGCCACGGAATGCCAAGCTTCATCCTAATAATAGCAAACGAGCACACGAGTGGATCGCAGATTACATCAGGCTTTTTCACCCAACGCCTTCAAACCCCATAATTGACTACGCTGTGATAACACATTTTCACGACGATCATTTTGGCAGTTACTATGAAGGGGCAAAAAGGGCACCATCGGGAGATTACATCCTATCGGGTATAACGGGGGTTGGCGAACATTTGAAATTTCGAAAATTATTAGACCGCGGGTACCCCAACTATGATTATCCTTATGGGCTGAAAAAAGATTCTATTATGAAGGTGGGTATGAACAATCCTGATGAATATAAAGCCATCGTCAATTATTGGAAATTTTCAGAAGTTCACCGCAGCAAATACGGAATGACGCAAGAACAATTTCGGGCGGGATCCTCCAAACAAATTGTCTTGAAAAGTGGCGGCGAAAAATTCAAAACTTTTGCCGTTCAAAACATTAAGTCAAATGGCACCATTTGGAGCGGAAAAGCGAATGAAACTTCCGAATATTTTCCTGCCCTATCGTCTGGTCTATACGTCCCGGGAGAAAATCAGCTCAGCCTTGCGCTTCGGATTGATTATGGAGATTTCAGGTATTATACCGGCGGTGATTGTCCAGGAATTGCCGACCTCGGAGCACCGAAATGGAACGACGTGGAAACGGCTATGTCAAAGGCCATAGGCGAAGTTGATGTTGCGGTAATGGACCATCATGGAAACCGCGATGCCCATAATGAATTTAATATTAAGACACTGAAACCCCGTGTGTGGATTCAACAGACCTGGTCGTCTGACCATCCCGGGCATGAAGTACTGCGCCGGGTTACCTCGAAATATCTGTACCCCGGACCCCGGGACCTGTTTGCAACGAATATACTTGAAGCCAATAAACTTGTTATCGGGCCGTTTCTGGAGCAGTCCTACAAAAGCATGGATGGACATATCGTAGTACGCGTAATGCCTGGTGGCGCCGAATATTACGTGATCATTCTAAACGATGAAAACGAAACCCATGAAATATGGTCAGTTCATGGCCCGTATCAAACTAAAATAAAATGAGTACGTATTTTACTGCAAAGGCGCAAAGGCGCCAGTTTCGTAACGTATCGTAATACCCTGGTGCAAACGTCGGAGCTACTAAGTAAACTTAATTTTCATCCGAAAGTCAGATTGATCAGCTTTGTGAAACCTCGTGGCTTTAAGTTTAGTTTTTAATATTCCAACACCTGAAACACATAGCCTTTTCTTTTGGCAAAACGAAATTCACGAGCAGAAAGATAACATTCAGATCGTCGCTTGGGACTAAAGTCCCCCGTAGAGCATTACCAGTTTCCACGGCCTTAAGGCCGTGGAAACTTTACCTCCACCGAATGGGCTTTAGCCCAACTTCAGTGGCCTTGTATTTATTTAATTCCGAAATCTAAACCGAACAGAAGCAGCGTTAGCTAATGTTTCTTAAGCCACTTGAACGCACCTAAGACGCTTTCAAAATATTCTACTTTTAGTTTTCGATGGGACAGCGACGTCTGATTTTTTATGAAAGCCGCGAAAAAATTCTGAGGTAATACTATCGCATGATATCGGATTCCTGCCTCTTCCATTGCTGGTATTATATTGCTCTTAAAATAGCTTATGTCCTCCTCGAGAACCAGTCCGGCTTCGGTACTATCCGTCAACAGGTGTAGCCTGCAATAATTTCTGATTTGATCACGAATGGCTTCCAATAGTTTTGTTTGGACGTACTGATAATGATCGCTGCCTTTCGGATTGCCTGACAATTTTACTTTAACACAGGGCACGGATTCTACGACGGACACACTAGCGTACTGATCTTCATAAAATGGTTTTTTCTTTTTACTCATCGTATTAGAATTTCAAATGCCTCTATTGAATATTTTTCTGATTCATAAACCTGTAACGAAACGTTACATAGGCTCCCCCACTAAATAGCTTGACATTAGGCCATCCGATCTCACCGAATGAAACCTTCAGATAGGGCTCTACGCCAATTGCAAAAGACCGATGAACGTACCGTTCATAGCCTGCCGAAAGCATTCCCACATCAAACCAATAGGACTCCGATCGTGAGCTCTTCCACCCAGTGTCTGCACCCGGGTTTGGTGAGTCAAACGTATAATCATAAGACTGACTAGTCATAAAATAACTTGAAATGGCAGCCGATAAAAACACGCGGGATTTTGCAGTTTGAATCGCATCAAACTGAACAGCCAGAGGTAGTTCGTAAACCAGACATTTACTATCAATCTCTTCCGGCACTACCCCATTGGTTCTGATTTGCCAATACAAAGGATTTCGAGGGGTGTAATCGTAGCCATCGCCTTCGTATTTTTTTGTACTTCGGACTATTCCTGTGTTAATACTGAATTTGTTAGAGATCCGATACCCGATGCGTAGCCCCAACGATGCACCTGGTGCAGAGTAGTCGCCCAAACTTGTGCTGCTAAATTCTGGCGCGACAATAACGCCCGCGCTAAACCGATAGGGTGGTTTCACTTTTTGTTTTTCTTCCTGAACCGTCTCTAAACTTGCCGCCGAATCGGGGACAACGGCCAGGGTATTGTTACTTAAATTCGTTGTTGAATCCGACGCAACCGAACTGCTCCTCTCCGATGCCGCAGGTACTTCGGCCTTCTTTTGTCCGGGATTAGCAGAAATGAATACGCCCCCGGTTGCTT
>DASQTN010000871.1:0-6831 GCA_035641895.1 Chryseolinea sp.
GGGCCAACAGTTCGTCAAATGCTGGAAGCATCGTCTTTCGGCGACTTTTAAACGGCGCGGCCAGTTCTCTGAAGCAAGGAAGCTTAAGTCGACTTCGTAATCTGCCTGACGGATGTTTTGAATTATTAGGTTGGTAATCTGCAAATACACTGCAAGGTTTAACGGTCCGGCTTCTTCGCCCTCCAAAGATTGCATTAGGAGTATCGCTGAAGTTATTGTAAGTATATGATCGCGTTGAATCCTAACGGCTTACTTTTTACAAAATCCAACTGCTGATAAAAATTATTCGCTAACCACCAGCGTTAGTGAAACGGTAAATTGGAACACGATCGACGTCTTGCTAGTTTTGAAAAAATTCGATTCGACAATGATTATCATGTATTCTTAACCCGATTAAATAATGAATGAATCTTTGCAAAAACTTAAAGCGGAACAGTTCAAGAAGTTGCATCATCAATCAGAGATTTTGGTGTTGCCAAACATTTGGGATCCCCTTGGTGCCGCAATGTTAGAAAATTTGGGATACGCCGCAGTCGCTACGGCCAGCGCGTCTATAGCCTGGACAAATGGATATCACGATGGTGAACACATTCCATTTAGCGATGTGTTGACGCGTTTAAAGAACATTGTTATCAGCACCGGTCTACCGGTAACCGCTGATATAGAAAGCGGGTATGCCCGCTCCGAGAAAGAGTTAAGGGAGAACATTGAGAAACTGATCACTGCCGGTATCGTTGGTATCAACTTGGAGGACCACGATAAACAAACTGATTCTCTCTATTCAGTCGCGACTCAGTGCAAAAGGATCCGGGCGGTACGAGAGGTGGCAGAGGCAATGGGTGTTCCCCTGTTTATAAACGCCCGAACGGACGTGTATCTGCGACCAAAAAATTTTCCTACCGCGGCGAATAAGGTGGATGAGACGTTGAATAGGGGGAAAGCTTATCTTGACGTGGGGGCTGATGGATTGTTTCCGCCAGGTATGAACGATAAAGATGAATTAGCTAAGGTTGTTGCCACCCTTCAATGTCCTGTAAACGTGATTGCCCTTCGGGGAATTCCCAACTTCAAAACGTTAAAAGAAATTGGCGTTGCGCGCGTCAGTTTAGGACCAGGTCTGTTGAAAATCGCCTTTAAAGCAATGAAGGATCTAGCGACAAAAATCAAAAACTATGAGGGACTTGATGAGGTAACTGATAATGATGTATCTTCTGAGGATTTGAAAAAGCTCATAGTTCAAGCTGTTTTGAAAAGTTGAGGTCCTTACACACTACAGTGAAGCAAATTATATTCGGCGTTGGTATTTAAGTATTAGTGTTGTTTATACTATATAACTAACTGATTTACTTTTAATTGTGCTGCCATCATTAAACAAAATAATTGAATAGTCACTGGCGCCAAATTATATTTGGTGTGGGTTTTTGGGGCCGATTTGCGGCTATAAGGGATTAATCGTCGGTTGAAATTCCACATCGTTTGAGCGCTCCGATCTATTAACCTCTTGAAGGAACCTGTAAACGTTATCCCAAAATCTACGTCGCTCTCAAATTCGACCTGTGTATGAATGACGGCAAGCGACTTCGCTGTAATGGCTCATGCCTTTCCTTCTGCGACATCTGCAGAGCAATCGCCAGCGTTATTTAAGGCTACTGAAACGTATCAGTCCTGGATCAAGATGCGTGTAAATGGCCGCATTCAATTCCTAAGACATTGCAGTCGCACTAACGCCTTTCATCGACTGCAATATTTAGTTTTCTGGATTAGTATAGTTAACGGATAAACTCAACCAATAGAGCCCGACCTTTGCGTTAAAACAAGTATTCTTGCGTGTTATGTGCTGATGACGCACATAACACAATTTTTAAGGCTTACAACGGTCGGTGTGCGGAGGATTTCTCAATGTTGCTAATGCACGATCAATAATTTGGAAAACGCTATTCCTCCGTTTTGAAATCATTCAGCAGTTGTTTGAGATCCCAGAGCGGTTGTTCAAAACTTCTTTTATTTTCCATACGAGTTGACACCACCAATGTGATAATTGTGATAAAAAATGTTATTACCGCGCCGATTGGATGTTCAGCAACACCCCCAGGCACAAAAAGTCTGAACGTTAGAAAAACACCAATAGCTGTACTCAACGGCCCGAGTAACATTTCATAACGCTTTTTAAAAACAAAAAAGCTCTCTAATAATGTATGTTGTAGGAGGACATACTGATAGAGGGATTTTCTGGAATTTCGATCTTCGGGTTTGGCAATGGCCATACGCTTGAATTTTTTTAACAAGACAATAGTGAACGGAAGGAATAATAGTATGCCACCAATGCCAAACATTAATGTTTCGACATCTCGGCCATATTTGAGGATAACGTTACTTAGTAACGCGTATACGAGAATCTGCAAAAAAAACGACCCCCAAAAGTAGTTCATGGATTTTTTCATATTATTTTTCATTCGTGATTTGATAATATTTTGAAACGTTTTGCGATCATAAGGCTCATGAATCAGCTTGCTTTCGTCAGCAGCCTTCCAAACGTTTTTCAATTCTTCAAAGGTTGACATCTGCTGTTCTTTTTTTTATTTCTACTTCCAAACTTCTTTTAATTCTTACAAGGCGTACACTGACATTTGCTTTGGAGAGGCCTGTGATTTCC
Source organism: Chryseolinea sp. (assembly GCA_035641895.1). GTDB lineage: Bacteria > Bacteroidota > Bacteroidia > Cytophagales > Cyclobacteriaceae > Chryseolinea. Next base: position 2,654 of record DASQTN010000871.1, read on the forward strand.
GCTATTTCGTCATAACTCATATCCTCGAGGTATAGGAGCACAATCGCGCGGTTCAATGGCGGCAGCTTTGAGACAGCTTCATACAGCGTATCAATTGCTTCAGCTTTGTCACTTACAGCAGGGTCAGAAATCTGCTCGTGCGAGTTCGTGAGCACCTCATGTTTTCTTACGCGGTCTTTCCGCCGATACGTCAGGGCTGTGTTGAGACAAACGCTATACATCCATGTGGAGAATTTAGAACGTCCGTCAAAACCGGGGTACGACTTGTATAACTGGTACATCATTTCCTGCAAGACGTCGTCGCGATCATCCGTATCCATGAAGTATATCCGGCAAATCTTATGCGCTATGCCCAAGTTTTGATTAATCTGCTGAATAAACGCATCATTTAACGAATCCTTCATTGCGTGTAATTTCATCCTTGCTCTATAAGTAACGATTGAGCTTAAAAAACTACAAATTCGTTTAAAAAAAATTCAGAGAAATAAGTAATCAGATATCACGAGGGCTTCAATACCCTGGATGAGATATAAAGTCTGCGTGTATCCTTGTATATTGTTCCAATGTCAACACCCGCCGTTTTCGCTTCCCTTTTGCTCGTGATGAGCTATCACCTTACACAAGGGCAGGATTATCAGTATTTTTTCAATGACGCAAAGACGGCTCTAGGCGAGAAACGATATCCCGAATTTTATACCTCAATAAAAAAAGCGCATGAACTCCATCCTTATCACGAAACAATTTTATGGTATCTAGGTGTTGCAGCAGCGCTTAACAATAACCGCGATGAGTCGATTGCTTTCTTGACTAAGGCGATCAATATCAATGCCGGATACGACCTTGATGATCCAAACCTAAATTCAATCCGGATGCTCCCTGAGTTTAAAAAACTGGTGAAAACAAAACTAAAACTCAGCCAGCCGCAAATACGCTCGGACACCGTCGAGATTTTTCAGGATCGACAGCTCCACCTGGAGTCAGTAGCGTGTGATCCCATCAATAAAACAATGTATGGCGGAAGTATCCATAAACGTAAAATCGTTAAGGTCGATAGGAGTGGGATTGTGTCGGATTTTACCAGGGAAGAGCAATACGGCATGGGAGCCGTTTTTGGGTTAAGGGTGGACATTAATAACAGAATGTTGTGGGCATGCAGCTCTGCTACTCCCGAGATGCAGAATTATGATTCAACTCTTGTTTCCACGTTGTTCCAATTTGATATAAGCACTGGCGCGTTGGTTCAATCATATAAACCTCAGGACACTCTGAAGAATCACGTTTTTGGTGACCTTATTTTGGATTCCAAAGGAACACCTTTTGTGTCCGAGTCCAGACACAATATCATATACACGTATGATAGCAAGCAATTAAAACTTCTTCCTTATTTTTCGTCTAAAGAATTTTGGAGCATCCAGGGTTTAGCCTTTTCTGAAGGTGACAAGCTTTTATACATTTCCGACTACATCAAAGGTATTTTTTCGCTTGACACTCAAACGTTGAAACTGTCAAAAGTGGATGTGCCATACGACTTGTCCTTAAAGGGTACCGATGGGCTTCTCTTTTACAAGAATTCACTGATTACAATTCAAAACGGCGTACAGCCAAACCGTGTCGTACGACATTTTATTAATACAAGTGGAAACAGTTTCACACGATATGAAGTTATTGACAACGCCCATCCGGCATTTGGAGAGCCAACTATTGGCACCATTAGCGAAGACACCTTCATATATGTAGCGAATAGTCAGTGGAATGGATATCAAGATGGAAAGATCAAACCTTCCCCTGAACTTCATCCGATTGTTATCCTTAAATATAATTTTGGGGAGAACTAGCGAGCAATTGCAATCCCTTACATTTCGTGAAATGTCGAACGTCGCCATGATGATTTTGTAAATTTGTGTTAAGGAAATTTATCCCATAACTTTATTTTAGCATCGTAAGATCATTACAACATTTAAAAATTGATCAGTGATATGAAGTTTTATACCGCTTTAATTTTTTTGGTCCTGCTTTCTTGTGGCCGGAACGGGAGCGATGAAAAATTTCAACGCGAATTGCAAGCCATTGATCTCCTGCGAGGCGATATCGCACTCTGTGGCAGCGGTGACGGACAGTATGGAAAGGTTGATTTTGGACTATCGTGCGTCGAGACGGTACGCGCAAATTTCAATCTTGCTACCGCGTTGTTACATTCATTCGAGTACGAGGAAGCCGAAAAAGTATTTGCAAAAGTAATTGATGGCGATCCTGATTGTTTGATGGCATACTGGGGTGTGGCGATGAGTAATTTTCACCCCTTGTGGGCTCCGCCATCGAAGGACGAACTGGAAAAAGGCTCGAAAGTAATTGCACTTGCCCGTCGCCTTGAGCCTAAATCAGAACGGGAATCTGACTACCTGCGGGCTGCAGCAACGCTTTTTGACGATTGGAAAAAGCTGGATCATAAAAGTCGCCTCTTAAAATTTGAAGAGGCCGCAAAAGAAATTTATCTTAAGTATTCTTCAGATAATGAATCGAAAATTTTTTACGCCCTCGCGCTAAGAGCGGCATCCGACCCGGAAGACAAAACATTTGCTAAACAAAGGGAGGCGGGTAAAATACTAAGCTCCATTTTTACCGGACAACCAGACCATCCTGGAATTGCTCACTATCTGATTCATGTTTATGACTATCCGGAATTGGCTGAGCTGGGCTTGCCGGCTGCCAGGAAGTATGCCTCGATAGCATCATCCTCAGCCCACGCGTTGCATATGCCTTCGCATATTTTTACCCGGCTTGGACTTTGGGAAGAGTCGGCTCAATCGAATATTAATTCCATGACTGCCGCTAAATGTTACGCTGAAAATTCAGGTATGAAAGGTCATTGGGATGAAGAGTTGCATGGGCTTGACTATTTGGTGTACGCATACTTGCAACAAGCTCGTGATGACAAAGCAAAGGAACAATTGGAATATCTGAAAACTATGCTTTCAGTCTCTCCTCTTAACAACAAGGTAGCGTATACGATGGCTGCAGTACCTACACGATTTGCCCTTGAACGCAAGAATTGGGAAGAAGCCGCTGGATTGAAATTGAACCCCAGCGACTTTCCGTGGGATGACTATAGCTGGGAACGTTCTATTATTTCCTTTGGAAGGTTATTGGGGGCAGTTCACACTAATAAACCAATGATAGCCAAAGAGTCGCTGGACGAACTCAAAAAAAGTCATGCACAATTGATTGAAGAAAAAAAGACTTATGAGGCTAATCAGGTTCAAATTCAGATCAAGGCGTCAGACGCATGGATGCAGTTTTATGGTGGAAATAAAAAGGACGCCATTGCCCTGATGATTGAGGCTGCTGATATGGAGGACGCAACGGAAAAACATCCTGTTACGCCTGGTGAAGTTGTACCTGCAAGGGAATTGCTCGGCGATATGTATATGGAGCATGGAGAGTTTGCAAAGGCCCTCGAAGCATACGAAGCGGACCTTAAGCGTCATGTAGCAAGGTTTAACGGATTGTATGGTGCAGCCCTTGCCGCAAAAAAATCGGGTCAAAATGAAAAAGCAAAAAGTTACTATCAACAGCTCCAGGCTGTTGCCCAAGCATCTGATGGCAAAAGAGGGAGCCTCACGTCGGCAGCGTTGATTTTTCGCCAATCACTTTAAACACAGGCGGGGTGGCCGCAATCGGCCCTTAACAATGTCGTATTTACCCTCGTGAGGGAAAGACAACGTCATTAAGTTTGTACAATCGTGCCTTAAGTCGCTATAAAATATTGAAATTAGAAACCCGGCCAGCGACAAGTACGTAACAAATTTATTGTGGCCACGATTTCGCATGACAACACAAGAGTTTGTGTCTCTCTAAAAAGTAATCAAATGGTGGAAAATCAAAATGACAATGTTACATCGGAAATAGCCCAACCGTTGCCCGCGCGGTCCAACTGGCAGGCATTGAAAGATGCTATCCAGGGCACTGAGGCTGATTATACGAAGATTGATCTGAAGCGTGCTATTTTCCTGCTTGCAGTGCCCATGATTCTGGAGTTGATAATGGAATCAACATTCGCTGTCGTCGATATTTACTTTGTGGCTAAGCTGGGAGCGTCTGCTGTCGCCACTGTAGGGCTGACTGAAACATATCTGTACCTATTGTATTCTCTCGCTATGGGTCTTGCCATGGCCGTTACC
>DASQTN010000872.1:0-4136 GCA_035641895.1 Chryseolinea sp.
ATATCTTTACAACGGAAGACGAACTGTACAAAGCCATTTCCGATACAGCTGGAAGAGACAAAAGTAATCCCGCTACAAAAGAAGTGCTGCGTTATCGTGAGGCTCTTTGGGGCGGCTATCAGACATTACAAGACAGAAAAACTATAAATCTGACTTTGATCACCAAAATCTTCCAACAAATTAAAGGCACTAAAGGTGGTTTGCGCCCGCCCCAATCGTTGGTTGTGATTAAACGCGGTGCAAGTGAAATCAAACCAGGTGAGATTATTTACACGCCGCCCAGGGGAGAAGGTGTTCTTGAAAAGTTTATGGCAAATCTGGTAGATTACCTGAATGACGACGACATAAATTCCACAGATCCCTTGTTAAAGATGTGCATTGCCCACTACCAATTCGAAGCCATACATCCGTTTCATGATGGGAATGGAAGGACTGGGCGTATTCTCAATCTCTTATACCTCATCAATAAGAACTTACTTTCGCGACCGGTCCTTTACCTATCCAAGTATATCATTCAGAACAAAGATGAGTACTATTACAACCTTGCGGCGGTTACACAACGCGGTTCCTGGAAGAGCTGGATATTGTACATGCTCGATGCGGTAGAATATACTTCATCATTAACCAATGAGCTCATCAACGACATTGTAAAGCAAATGGAAATTACCCTTGACTATGGGCGTAAACATATCAAGTGGTACAATAAAGACGTTAATGAAGCGATTTTTAGCCAGCCATATAGTCGTGCGAAAACGATTGGCGATGCCTTGAATAAATCATCACGAACGACCCTCACAAAATATATGGACGAGTTGGGGAAGGCAAAAATTCTCACTCCGAAAAAGGAAGGAAAAGAAGTTTATTATCTGAATGACGATTTAATTCGGATTTTGGAGAAATAAATAGTAGTCAAGAGAAAAGAAAAATGTACTGGCTTGGGAAAATCAACCGCAAAGGCGCTAAGTGAATGCATTGTGGATCTCAGACTTCGCTCTCGGTGCCAAAAAATAGTAAAAAAAATAATGCTTAATCGAAAAAAGTGTCCAATTTTTGTCACGTGATTCTTCACAAAGTTGTCTTCTCATTGTCAGCATAAATAGTAGTTCATGGAGCCAGACCAGTTGGAACGACGAGCGCTAACCACGCAGCTTAATCGATATCAATCTATGTTATTGCCCTTCGCGTACAACGTAACAGGCGATTTCATGGCCGCGGAAGATATTGTTCAGGAGGTATTGAACCACCATTTTTTGAACTCCAACGAACATATCGAAAATCCAGATCACTACCTTATTCGATCGGTTATAAACCGCGCGATCAACCAAAAAAATCTGCTTCGTAATAAAATGGAGCAGTACCCTGGTAGATGGCTTCCGGCTCCTGTTATTACCGAAGAAGGCATTTATGCAAGTGCAGACCGCGGTAGGATTCTGCAGTATTCGTTGCTCGTATTGCTGGAGCGTTTGAATGCCAAGGAGCGCGCTGTTTTTATCTTGAAAGAAACGTTCGACTTCAATCATGAAGAAATCGCAGAGATACTTAACATCAATACCGAACATTCACGACAGTTATTGAAACGGGGTAAGAAAAAAATTATGCCCTCGGAGAGCAAAGCAGGAGCGGTAAATGCGGAAAGCAGACACCTGCTAGAGCAGCTGGCCGAGGCAATTTCCGCAGCGGATATCGAAAAAACGAAAAGTTTGCTTGCTCAGGATGTGGAATGCGTTTCAGATGGTGGACCAAAAATGTCAGCTGCGCGAAAGATGTTAGTCGGGCAGGAGCGCGTCTCCAAATTTTTAAAGGCCATATATGGAAAGTATTTTCCACCAGGTACTACTACAACATTCGCCGTTGTTAATCACTTTCCAGCACTCATATTCAAATTGAACGGGGAAATCTTCCGCTGCATCGTTTTCGAAATGAATGGAAGCACCATTAGGAAATTATTTATCATGGTGAATCCCGACAAATTTCAGGGACTAGTTATTAATAAACCGCCAAGGCGCGGAGACGCAAAGGATCAAAGACAAAAATGAATATCTCTTTGCGCCTTGCGTCTTTGCGGTAAAAGATATCAAGAAGTTTTTATTAGTTCTTGTCACGCTTCTAGACAGAACACGGTCTTTAAGTTAACAACAACTTAAAAATTTTAAAGATGGAACCTAGATTAACATTGCAAGATACTCCCAAAGGGATGTACGAGCTCCTCCGAAACATTGAAACTTATTTGAAAAATTCCGGACTGGATTATTCACTTATTCATTTGATCAAAGTACGGGCTTCTCAGATAAACAGATGTGGATATTGCCTTGATATGCATCACAAGGATACATTAAAGGCTGGTGAGACATTCCAACGCCTATACCTATTACCAGCGTGGAAGGAATCGCCGGTCTATTCGGAAGCTGAGAAGGCAGTGCTAAATCTTACCGAAGTGCTGACGAAAATTTCGGAGTCGGAACCGGAGGTAGTCGCAGAGGCTTACGAGCGCTTGACTCCCCATTTCTCCAAAGGCGACATTGCGAACATCATATTAGCCATCACCCAGATCAATTCGTGGAACCGTATATCCATAACGTTCGGAAATGTTCCCGGAAGTTATAAGGTAAACGAATATGCGGCGGCCTCCTGAGTGAGAGACTGAATCCTAATATACTTATCGACTTTAAGTCTCCGTCGCCTGTAGCAACGAAGGCTTAAAGTCCTTTAGTTTCAGGATGTATTTCTTGATTTCCTTGGACAACTTTGGACTTGGTGACTTAGTAGCTAATAACAAGCGGTCTTAGAAATTTGCATTGTCAAGACACAAATTTTATCACAAGTAAAAAATTCACAAGGGTGAAAAATATCGGTGTCACCCAGGTAAGAGATAACAGTAATGATCAAAACCTGAATCCGATATGGACCAAGTAACGATAGCCCCAGGTGCTTGTCCGCATAGTGCCATCCGTTTCTATTTCCTCATCACTGAAAACAAAATTCATTCCCGGGAATTTCTCTGTCACCAGCTCTTCGATTCCCTTGAATAATTGCCTTTTTGTCTCGTCGTCAACGTGCCTGCTGACTTTTGCGTGTAAATTATAGAACCCAAAACCTGGTCCTACAACGAGTACATCCAACGTCAGCCGTTTTCCCAGAACGAATTGGTAACCCATCTCGAACCCAATGGTATGGATGTTGAATTTGGTGTCGGTACTTAAATTGGTATTGCCTTGATCCTTTTTATGCGTCCACTCCGTTTCCCCCCGAAAACCGTTATAAGAATAGAAAGGCCCGATATAAAGTCCGTGGGGTATCTTATGTTTATTTTCCCAAGGAAGATAAAAACGATAGTCGACTGAAAAGTTTACGCCACCTCTTTTTTGATTTTTCTTGATATTAAAACTATCCAGGTCGAGGCTGACCACATTAGGAAGCGTAATTCGCCCGAGATTTACAGAAAAGCTTTGATGCCGTCCGGTTGTACGTTCATATCCCAGGATAACAAAGTCCGTCAGACCAAAGAGCAGTGGACCTGAAATATTATATCTTATTATGTTTTTGTAGGGATGTGTTTTTTTTGTGCTATCCGGCAACTCCTGCGCCATGCCGTTCCCGCAAATCAGGAAAGCAAGTAACAGAGATAGGTGTATCGTCGGTGTCATGAAAATCGTTAATTAATTTTCCTCTAAAGCCAGAGAAACACTTCTTTTTTAAACAGCGGGCAAGCTGTGTGCTTAGACTACCGTTTCGCACCTAACGGAGTACAGGTTCGACTCACTACCTTACCAACAATGTTGCGTCATGTCGAACCCAAAGTAAATGCTACAGCGGCGCTCCGTGCGTCTTTTGACGCACTGCCGACTTCATATACTGAAATTCGATAAAATTTACTCGAAGTCAAACTTATCACGGAGGATAAAATTATTAAAGCAACCTACGTTCTAGCTCAGTTATTACTTCAGCCTAGTCGACACGTTCCGTAACGATCATTTCACTTCTTCCACGTCGCCCATTGTCCAGGTCTTATCGAAAAACGATTTCTCAGGGCCATAAAAGCGAGCTAACAATTCAAATGAGCGCTGCGAAGTTGGGATCCAGTTGGATTCTTTGCCCTCGGGCGCCTTCGAGCCAAAATAGAGATCTATTGATCCATC
>DASQTN010000873.1:0-7346 GCA_035641895.1 Chryseolinea sp.
TCCGAGATGTTAGCCATGTTAGCGCTTCAGGAACTTGAGAAAACGGTAGGCGATTTAAAAACAAAAAATCTTTACGGCGATACCAAACTAAAGTTAGACCTGGTCGGTAGAAACCCAGACGAAGGCGTAACGGATATTGCTTATAACAAGGGATACTTCTTTTTGCGGTCGATTGAAGAACAACACGGGCGAGATAAATTCGACGGTTTTATAAAGGACTATTTCAATGAGAATGCTTTTAAGGCTATGGATACGGATGGTTTCATAGCTTATCTGAAAGACTATTATCAAAAAAAATACAACATTACGTTAGACGATTCATTCCTCAATGCCTGGATTTTTACGGAAGGGCTACCTGCCAATTGCCCGCAGCCTGTTTCGACCAGGTTCGAAAAGATCGATAGCTTTTTACAACAATGGAAAAATTCTGGCAAGCTGGATTCGCATCAGGCGCAAGAATGGAGCACTCATGAATGGTTGCACTTCTTAAAAAACCTGCCCGATTCACTGACGCAATCGCAAATGCAAGCATTGGATAAATTTGGAAATTTTACCGCGTCGGGAAATGCGGAAATATTAACGGCCTGGTTGACTAAAGCGATCAGACATCAGTACCATGCTGCCGATGCAAGACTGCAGGATTTTCTCATTCATACCGGACGAAGAAAATTCCTTAATCCACTTTATCAAGAATTGGTCAAAACGGATGACGGAAAAAGACGCGCGCTGGCAATTTATGAAAAGGCTCGGCCCAACTACCATTTTGTCGCTACCAATACTTTTGACAAACTATTGAAGTGAATAACTTAATGTGACGCCGCCACGCTAATCTTTTTCCATTATGTCAATCTTTAAAAATATTAAAGCTACCGTCAATGTTTTGCAAAGCCTGGATCTGGCAAAATTGGGTAAGCTTTCTCAAAAAGTCGATCTCAACAAAATGGTAGGGCTCGTTAGCAGCATGAAAGACGAAGATCTTCAAAAGCTTATCAAGTTTATGGAGAGCGGAAAGAAAAAGCATGAGTTTCCGGAAATCGATACGGACTTTTACGACTTGCATCAACTGCTTACCAGCGACGAGCGAGATGTCCAACTTCGGGTGCGCGAATTCATGCAGAAAGAGATAAAACCTATAGTCAACAGCTTTTGGTTAAAGGATGAATTCCCTCATCACATTATACCGGAGCTCGCAAAGCTTAATATCTGCGGATTAACTTTTGAAGGTTACGGGTGCCCGGGCAAGTCATCACTACTGGAAGGATTTGTCGCAATGGAGATGGCCCGGGTGGATTGCTCAATATCGACCTTTTTCGGAGTTCAAAGTGGGTTGGCGATGGGCTCGATCTATTACTGTGGCTCCGAAGAGCAAAAACAAAAATGGTTGCCGTCCATGCAAAAGATGGAACTTATCGGAGCGTTTGGCCTGACGGAGCCAGAAGTGGGGTCTGGTGTAGCCGGAGGGTTGACCTGCACCTGTAAACGTACAGGCGATACGTGGACCATCAATGGCCAAAAAAAATGGATTGGGAATGCAACCTTTGCTGACCTTATTATTATCTGGGCACGCGACCTTGATGACGGAAATGTCAAAGGTTTTGTGGTTGAAAAAAACAATCCCGGATTTAAAGCAGAAAAAATAAAGGGTAAGATGGCTCTGCGTATTGTACAGAACGCACTCATTACACTCACCAACTGCGAAGTATCTGAGAACAATCGATTACAAAACGCCAATTCATTTAAGGACACCGCTAAGGTGCTCCGAATGACGCGCGCTGGTGTTGCATGGCAGGCCGTGGGTTGCGCAAGGGGTGCATATGAATGCGCGCTCCGTTATACGAATGAACGCAAACAATTCGGAAGGACGATTAGCAGTTTTCAAATGGTGCAAGACCTTCTTGTTATGATGTTGAGTAATCTTACGGCAATGCAGACCATGGTTTGCCGACTATCTCAACTGCAGGACAATGGCGAACTTAAGGACGAGCATGCATCTCTGGCTAAAGTGTTCTGCACACTGCGAACCCGCGACATCGTGAGTCATGCACGTGAACTCTTCGGCGGAAATGGTATTCTGATAGATTATGATATCGCCAGATTTGTTGCAGATGCAGAAGCAATCTATTCGTATGAAGGGACAAAGGAAATAAATACACTCATTGTGGGCCGTGCTATTACGGGTCAAAGTGCATTTATTTAAGACCTCAGCTCGACGTGAAACAGATAAGTGAAAATCGGTTCGGCCCAGCTTTTCGACACGTCAGTTATTGAATATCACCGCCCAGTTTTTTTTCATTCGTGTCTTACAACCTCTGTGATATCTTTCGTGTCTATTCGTATGCTGGTCAGGCTTATGTTTACCAAAAGGATCATATTATTAATCATAGGTATCTTTGTGGCAATTGCCATCTGCCTTTCTACAAGCCTTTTCGGCATGCGTATAAGCCAGATTCTTCCCAACGATACCGCCACTCCATTAAAAGCGCACTTTGATTTCGTCTTTGTAATTAACAGGTACATTGATTGGAACTCCATGGTAACTAAGCTTTAACGAGCCTTCATAACGCACTTCGAAGGTTTTTCCCCCAATCATTCCTAATAATGTGTCCATAAACCCAAGTTCCTTTATGGCTAGTTTAACTTCGATGGGCACTGTAAATTCATTGTTTGCAGGGATTACCGTCTTCAGCTCTTGGTCGACGGAAGCCGCCTTTTTGCCGTTTACGTAAACATCTACCTTGATCTTTCTGAGTTTCCCGCGCATGGAGTTCGGATTGTAAAAAATTGCGTTTGCCTTTAGCAATGGATCGGAGCTTGCATCGACGACAACATCCTTAATTTGCCGTAGCACAATATCTTCCTTAGGGCGTTTACATCCCGTAACCAGCACCAGCAGCAGAAAAAAAAGAAATACAAAATTTCTATCGTTGCCGGCGTTACCGTTGCTAAACCTTTTATTTCCCGGGCTCATCTTTACCATTTTCACATTGGACATTTAAGTATAGACATTCCTGCTCATAATTTGTTACACGTGTTATTGATATTCATTTTATTTTGCAGCCTAATTGATTCCCTTGAACCTCACATTTGACGCACTCGCGGACGGCCTTGCCGAGGACGGTTATGCCGTAATTGACGACTTTTTGTCGCACAAAGAGGTAAAAAATATTTTGAATTTGAAAGAATTCCAGAGTGGTTCAGAATTTTTTAAAAAGGCAGGTATTGGCAAAAATCAAAATCATCATATTAACGAGTCAGTGCGTGGCGACTATATTTTTTGGATCGATAAAAATGCAGCTTCCGACGAACTTAAAGTCTATTTGAGCAGGCTCGGCGATTTGATTCAATTCCTAAACGAAAGCCTCTTTCTAAGCCTGAAGGATTGCGAGGTGCATATGACGAGCTATCCCCCTGGAAGCTTTTATAAGCGACATCTGGATCAGTTTAACCGCGATGACCATCGGAAACTATCGGTCATTTGTTACTTAAATGATAACTGGAATGCAGATGAAGGCGGTCAATTACGAATGTTTCTTGCTGACAAAATTGTTGACGTATTGCCCACCGCGGGAAGATTAGTTTGTTTTCGCAGTGACCAGATCGAACACGAAGTGCTGCCGGCAACACGAACAAGGCTCAGCTTAACCGGATGGATACTGGATCAATATGCATCTCTTAAGCACTTGTAAAAAATATACGATGTCTGATAAAACCTTATGAATTGATTTTAGATTTGTAGCCCATAAAAATCGTATGAAGAAATATTTTCTGAAACTTTACCAATACAATGCCTGGTCGAACAAACGCGTTTTGAACTGTATAAAACGTCAGAATGTGAGCGATGAAAAAATACTAAACATTATGGGTCATATTGTGGCCGCAAAACTTCTCTGGCTTCATCGCATTAAAGGCCTGCCTGCACCCGATGTAAAGTTATGGGGCAGTTATACTTTGGATCAACTCCTCCCCATGTCAGACGACGCGAGTAAACAATGGATCGATTTTGTTGAAAGCACGGAGAACTTTGACCGCGAACTTACCTATAGAAATTACCTCAACGAACCTTATGTCAATAACGTCGAGACAATCATGATTCACCTGGTCAATCATTCGTCTTACCATCGTGCACAAATTGCCATGTTATTGCGTCAAAAGGGATTTGAACCTATCAATACAGATTTTATAACTTATGATCGGGTATTGCGAGGGCAACTTCAGGAATAGTGAAGGATGCTAGTTTTTGGCGTGCTCTTTTAAGTAGTGCTCTTTTAAAATATCCTCCGCAAAATCATTTGTAAGATCTCGTACAACGGAGTGAATATGGTTTGCATTATTTTGTGTGTTATCAAATTCAATTAATAACATTGGGCCTTGTATCCGATAATAATGACCTTTCCCAGGCTTCAAACTTCCGGCCCACGCAAAGCTGAGGTTTTCAATCCCCGCACCCTTGATTTTGTTCATCAGCGTGGTTGAAAATCCCAATTCATAATTTTTTACATAAACGTCCAGCAGGCTCATGAACATTTTCTTTTGCTGTTCATTCATATCCGCATACGTTATACCCTTTGGGTTCAACGGCGTTGCCTTACGCTTGTTTTCTGAAAGGATCTCCGGATAAGCAGATTCCGCAATCATTACCGTTTTCAATTGCGCCGACGAAAAGGAATTTACAAGTGCAAACCCCATAGACGATTCATCTTTCAGAATTTGTTCTCCTTTTCTTTTTCCCGAAGGGATAACAGCAGGGTTGGATCCAAAAAAAGAAGGTGTGGATGATTCCAATTTGTTGTTAATGGAAACAAAATTTAACGAAATATGGTGTCCTTCTAATCGCCATCCCCAAGGCTTATCAGTTGCAGGCGTTCCAAAAATTGAAAAAAAGTATTTTTTTGGATCACGGTATGTATCGTCCTGGTTCCGGTTTTCAACCTCACGCAGTACACTTTCAAGCGCGACAATGTCCGTTGCCTTCTTGTATCCTTGCACACTCAAAGATGCCTTCAATAAATTCAATGCCGCGTCAAGTTGGGGTTGCGTTAAATCATGCAACGAGACTCCACTTCGAAAACGAGGGACATAGTGCCAGTTGAAACGTTCCTCGTCATCCATTTTAAACTGAATCTGGGATTTTAACTCAGCATTAAGAAGATTCAAAAAAGTCGTCGCTGAGCCCGTAAGATCTGTTGATTGTGCCATGCCTTGGTAAGCAGACAGTGCTATCGCTAAGATTATTACCAGTTTTTTTTTCATTGAATTGACCCGTTAAGTCATGCTTCAGAGTTCAAATTCATTGTCGAAATGTAAAATTCCTGACATTTTGGTCGCATTACAAAATCCATCTTTGGATTCTAAACGTAATTTAAGACAAACTTATGAGAATAATCTTCGTAGTACTGATTCTTGCTGTTGCAATACAGTCCGTTAATGGACAATCGGATGAACTTCGTAAGCAACATTTTAATATAAAAAAGAATGTTGCCCTGGAAGGGTACGACCCAGTAAGTTACTTCGATGGCGTTCCATTAGAAGGCAATCCGAACATCAAACTTGTCTATAAAAATTTAACGTATCAATTTGCATCCATCAGCAACCAGGCAAAATTTAAGCTTGCGCCCGACAAATACGAACCTGCCTATGGCGGATGGTGCGCATTTGCTATGGGGGAATCCGGGGAAAAAGTTAAAATTGATCCCGAAACCTTTAAGATTTTAAACGGTAAGCTTTATCTGTTCTACAATTTTTGGGGGAACAATACCCTGCTTGATTGGAATGAAAATGAAAAAAAATTAATGGATGCTGCCGATCATAATTGGAGGAATATTGTTAGATAAGGTTTAATCTGCAAAATTGGTTGTAACGCAGGTCTTTTATATATGATATCAATTAACTTAAATTGGAACTTATTACGTCTGCTATGAACTTAACTGAAGCCTGTTCTAATATATTATATCAATTGACTGATCTGGTGGAGCAGATTCATGAAAGCGATTTTGTAAAGCCCGCCGAAACACTAAGCCACTCGACAATCGGCCAACATATGAGGCACACGCTGGAGTTTTTCCTCTGCTTTGAGCATGGCTTTGAAAAGGGAATTATTAATTATGACAAACGGGCGCACGATAAGCTTATTGAAAGCGATAAATTTTTGGCCCTCGCGGCCATTGACCGGATCTCCGATTTCGTCAATTGCCTAAGTGACAAATCGCTGAAATTGGAAGTCGGCTATGATCTCGAAAAGGAAACTTTTTTGACCATTGACACTACTGCGACACGTGAGTTGGTTTATAACATAGAGCATGCAGTTCACCACATGGCGATCATGAAAATCGGCGTGAAGGAAATTGCTTCTTATGTAAATCTTGCTCCGGATTTTGGAATTGCAGCCTCTACTATCCGGTATAAGGAGAATTCAGTATCTACCTCTCACTAGTTCCAGCCTTGAGAATGTTTTTTGCTAAAGACATTGCTCGCAGTAATTTTTTTATTCGACTAAAGAGTTGGGAGTATTGGCCGTTTGGAATTATTCAATTACCTGTTATTATTTATTTTTTTTGGTTATCGCTAAGGGCGCGATCCTTCTTTTTCTTCTCCGCTTCAAACCCAGGTATTGTCATGGGTGGAATGTTCGGTGAGTCAAAGTACGATGTACTCAAGAAAATACCCCCGCGATATACGGCGATCACTACTCTTGTAGATATGCCTTGCGTAAAGAGCGACGTTAAAGACATTATGCAGCGTAAAGGATTACAATTGCCAGTAATTTTCAAACCGGACCTCGGAGAACGGGGATTTATGGTACAGCGGATAAATACAGAAACGGACATTGAAAATTACCTTGCAAGAATGAAACATTCATTCGTCATACAGGAGCTAATAGACCTACCGTTGGAGTTTGGTGTTTTTTACTCGCGCTATCCAAGTCAGCGAAAAGGAAAGGTTACGTCCATTGTCATGAAAGAAATGCTTTTCGTAATAGGCGATGGGTTTTCGACGCTCGAAGCGCTCATACACGGTAAAGAGAGAGCAAAATTACAGTGGAAGACGTTGAAAGAAACGTATTCCGGTCAGCTCACAGAAATTATTCCAAAAGGAAAGAAAATTGAGCTCGTATCCATCGGTAATCATTGTCTGGGTACTACGTTTTTAGATGGAAGTCACCTGATCAATGACAAGCTGTCGGCCACATTTGATGAAATGAGTAAAGAAATTGAGGGATTCTATTTTGGGCGATTCGATTTAAGGTGCGCTTCAGTTGACGATCTGTATAACGGCAATGTGAAAATATTGGAATTAAATGGATGTGGCGCTGAGCCTGCTCATATTTATCATCCGGGCTATTCGATGTT
>DASQTN010000874.1:0-4503 GCA_035641895.1 Chryseolinea sp.
CACATCCTTCCGCCCAAAGATCCGCATGGCAAGGTCCTCTGTAATGACGATACTATTAGGCTCCTTCAGGGCATTCCGTCTGTCGCCTTCAACAACTGGAAAATCAAATACCATCAGGAAGTTTTCATCGGCGACGGTAACCGTCTCCTGCACGTGAACAGGATTTTCAGGATCAATGAGATTGCTTCTGCCTGATCGCTGCATGCGCGTTGTCATCTCTACTTCCGGCAACGCCTGCGGCGCTTCTTCCGCGAGCATATATCCGGCGGCCGCAACGGTAGTGGCTTCGTTATTCGGATTCTTCTCATGTGTGATCACACGATAGATTCTATCTCCTTCCTGATGCTGCGTGTCAAAGTTCAGTTCATCATAAACGTAAAGGCCTATCAATAGAAAGCAGACCATCCCGAATGTAAGGCCGAGCACATTAAGAGTCGAATACAGTTTGCTTTTCCATAGGCTTCTCCACCCCATCACAAAATAGCTTTTGAACATACCGTTGTTGGTTAGAGTTTGGTCGAAGGTTACGGACTTGAGAATCCCGGGTCTACATAATAGGATGACGTCCTTGTATAGTCGCAAATTCGCCTGGCTTCGGCCAAGGTCTTCTACTCTCCTCTCATAAATCTCAAGGAGGTCGCCCTCAATGTCAGCGTGATACTCTGGTTTGCAAAACCATTTCAGGAAGCGTATGATAAAACGCGGCGGATCGGCTCTTGTCATTAGCGGTTATTTAAGCTTCAACACCAGTTTAGGAAGCGACTTCCAAAGTTCATCGCGTGATTCCTTGCTATAGTCAAGCGCTTTCTTTCCATACGCAGTGATCTCAAAAAAAAGCTTCGGACGGCCCCGTCTGGTTTCATTTGTTTCTCCCTGCTTTGACTTTAGAAAACCCTTCGACTCCAGCCGTCGCAATGTGACCTGCAACGCACCGATGGCTACCTCGCGATCCAATCGTTGTTCGATTTCATCTTTGATAGTCACCCCATATGCGTTACCGTGAAGAACTCCTACTGTCAGGAGGACAATCTCTTCAAATTCACCTAGTTGAAAACGTTTCATCCTTAAATAATACTATTTTGAAGTAAAAATAACAGAGTTTGGACTAAATACTACTTTGTAGTAAAAAATATCAACCTTTGTCACTTTATTACTATCACGTAGCTTGAAAGGAAAATATCCACCAGGCTACCTGCCCGTTGCAGAACACAGAGACTACCAAGCGGTCTGTAGACTGACCAGCAAGAAGCTTCTATCTTTGATTTTTCGCAAATTCATGGATCTTAAGATATGAAGACTACTCCCCTCATTATTCTAATTCATTCTAATGCTGTCAATTCATTGAAGGTTGCTTACCTTTGCGTTGAGCAACAAACGCTCAAAATTTCTTTAGGGATGTTTAGAGTTGTTGAGCGATAATTTGGTAATTCTTGTTACTATTTTGTTACTCGAATCGGTAAACACACTGACTATCAATAAAGGGCACATTTTGTATCGGGAAGTGAAGCCCCTAAGTGGATGCCTAATTCTGATAACTAAAAAAATCATACTTCATAACAATTTTCATTCTAGGAAAAGGCAACAAAGCAAGTTGATGCACGAGCTCGCTCACATCATCTTGGGGGCAAACTGCATCAAAGTGTAAGCTCGTAGAGAAAGAAACCGTAAAGGACCAATGCCCGCCCCCGAACACCAAACCCCACAAACTGAACGGTAAATTTTCAAAATACCTTAGTAAACCTCCGGTAATCGCAAGTTTTACACACTGGCCCGAAAATAGCAAAGGCATCGGAACCCTTACCCTGACTTATGATCATCAATTATTTAAAGATCTCGCTTCGCAATCTGCTCAAGAACAAATATTACAGTCTTATCAACATTCTGGGGCTTGCTTTGGGTATCACATGTGTGTTCCTCATCATCCAATATCTTAGCAGAGAGCTTGCGTACGATAAATTTCATGAAGGTTCGGAAAATATCTATCGCGTTATCTGGGAAAACGATAATCCACAAACACGAACTCCTCATCCGCTCGCACAGGCGATGGTGCACGACTTTCCCGAAGTAGAAAATGCTGTAAGTCTTTCTCCTCTCTGGGGCCCTGGCCTCACACGCGAAACGTTCTCCATCCGCAACCCACAGAAAAATATTCAATACGATGAAACCGGTGTGCTAGCAGTTGACACCACATTCTTCAAAGTTTTTTCATTTCCGATCGTAAAAGGTGATCCCGACAAGGCGCTGAAAAAAATGGGTGGCTTGCTGATATCAGAAAAAGCCGCACGCAAATACTTCGGTGATGAAAATCCTATCGGAAAATTTCTCTCGGTCAATAACGACAAAACGCTTATAGAAGTAGTAGCGGTATTCAAAGATGTTCCGGAGCTTTCGCATTTTCATTTCGACTTCCTCGTTTCCTATGTTCTTGAAAAAGCAGACGAAGATTCGCAAAGTCAGTATTACACCTGGGCAGACTTCGGACACTATAATTATGTAAGATTGAAACCAGAAGCAGATGCAAAAAAACTTGAAAGTCAGTTAATGTCCTGGCTCAAAAATTATGTGGATTGGTCAGCTGAAGATTTCAAATACTTTGAGGACAATCATTATGGACTGAAACTTCAACCTATTACTGATATTCACCTCAAATCAAATGTTCGCTGGGAACTGGAGGGCAATGGCAACATCGATTATGTTTATATGATGATTGCTGCTGCAATTCTGATTCTTGTTATCGCGTGCATCAACTTCATTAATCTTACGACCGCACAATCAGCAGAGCGCGCAAAGGAGATTGGTATACGCAAATCACTTGGCGCTTTAAAAAGGCAACTCATTATTCAGTTCACAGGTGAATCTGTGCTGGTGGCGTTGGCAGCGATGCTGGTGTCCCTTGCTATGATTCAGACACTGGTTCCAATGTTCAACTTTATGACGGAAAGTGCAGTTCAGTTTTCGATGATCTCATTGATCACGATTTTGGCAGCGATCGGAATAGTGGTTGGACTTGTTGCCGGTATTTATCCGTCACTTTACTTATCGTCAGTAAAACCAATCGCAGCACTAAAAGGCAAATTTTTGCAAAGTCCAAAGGGAACTTCGATACGCAAGGCCTTTACTGTTCTTCAGTTCAGTGCATCGATGGTACTGATTTGTGCTGCAGTCGTAATCTTCAATCAGCTTCAGGCAGTTCAAAACAGATCTGTTGGTTTTAGCAAAGAAGAAGTGATCGTAATACCGGTAAAAAATCAGGATGCCTTGAGAGATCGCTTCGCAGACGTGGAGACAGAATTCAGGCAACTTGCCGGTGTGAAAGAAGTTTCAGCAGCATCTAACATTCCGGGTCGATCATTCAATCAAAATGAAATTTTTGAATCGACTCATCCTGAAAATGACATTGATGCTTCTGAACTCGTTGTTGATCACGATTTTCTTAAAGTATTAAACATTTCGCTGGCGGAAGGACGTGATTTCCTAAGGGAGAATCCTGCGGATGCAGACAATGCATTTCTGATTAACGAAACTACTGCGCACAGTCTTCAGCTCGATCATCCGGTTGGAAAGCAAATCACCTGGGAACGAGATGGCGATTCCCTGAAGGCGACTGTGATCGGTGTTGTGAAAGATTTTAATTTTCAATCCCTGCATCACACAGTAAAACCATTGTTGATCAAATTGGGAAATAATGGTTTCAATTACATCGTTCTAAAACTCAACACCAAAGATTTCAACAAAACGATTAAGGAAATAGAAGGAACCTGGAAAAAATTCGACAACAGGTTTACGTTCGAGTTCTTTTTCCTGGCTGATAATCTTAACCAACAATATCGCAATGAACAAAATATCAATCGCGTTATCATTGCATTCTCAGTAGTAGCCATTTTGATTGCCTGTTTTGGACTGCTGGGAATCGCAGCGCTCACATTCCGCAACAAGACTAAAGAAATCAGTGTAAGAAAAGTTCTCGGTGCTGAGATCGGTAATCTCGTGGTTTTGTTGCTTAAGGATTTTACTATTCTGATTTTGATGGCCGTAATCATCGCTACACCGGTTGTAATCTGGATCATGCAAAACTGGCTTCAGAATTTTGCTTATCGCGTTACGTTGAATCCAATCATTTTCATTGGCGCGGGAATGTTTCTGATTTTACTATCGTGGATTACATTAGGCTACCTCACACTGACAATGGCAAGAATCAACCCCGCCACTACGTTGAAGAGTGAGTAGTCTTTAAGGTGAGAGACGTGGTCAACAAAATAACTACCTACTTGATTTTAACTAAACTTACAATGACAAGGTACTAGTTGCTTGTTTCTAGTTCTATATCACCTTAAAGACTACTCACTCTTCAACGTAGTGGCTGGGTTGATTCTTGCCATTGTCAGCGTGAGGTAGCCTAATGTAATCCACGATAGTAAAATCAGAAACATTCCCGCGCCAATGAAAATGATTGGATTCAACGTAACGCGATAAGCAAAATTCTGAAGCCAGTTTTGCATGATC
>DASQTN010000875.1:0-8020 GCA_035641895.1 Chryseolinea sp.
GTATCTTCGGATGTGAGGGTTCGTCCCGATAGCATCGGGAACGATCGGGACCCTCCTTTGGTACTATTCCCTGAATATTGATTATTGAGTGTTGACTATTGTTTGTTCTTGAACACTCAACACTCAATATGTAAACACTCAATTTGCAAGTGATGGTATCGTCGGATGTGAGGGTTCGTCCCGATAGCATCGGGGACCCTCCTTTAGTACTAATTACCTGAACATTGATTATTGAGGGTTGATTGTTTTTTGTTCTTGAACACTCAACAGTTAATATGTGAACACTCGATTTGCAAGGTATGGTGGATCCGTCTACGTGTGTACGTTGAACAAACTTCAGTACGCGCGCGCGCCCTACTCTGATAAGCATCTGGACCCTCCTTTGGTATTAATTCCCTGAACATTGATTATTGAGTGTTGACTGTTGTTTGTTCTTGAACACTCAATACTCAATATGTGAACACTCAATTTGCAATTTGGAAAGGAATTTCTAAAGTCTCTTAAAACAATTGAACGGAACGGCTAGACGTGCACGACTCAACCTGTCGCGTATCTTCGGATGTGAGGGTCTGCCTATCGCGGGCAGGTTACGAGATTAAAATGTGCTCCTTATATCCCTCCTCCAGGTTGTTGCGTGAACTGAGCCATAGATAACTTCAAATCTCCAGCTATATGAACTTGATATTTGGCCCTACCAGTGCGCTGATGCCTTCAAAACCTGAAGACGTCGCCGTGCCGACGGCAAGTCACACTATTTTACCACATGAACGTTTCCCTTGGCGTTCCTTATTTTGCCACCGCAATCCGTATAATGAATAATCCAAAAGTAAACACCGCCGCTAACATTTCCACGCCAAGGTTGATTGGTGGAGGATTCATAAATTTTATCTCCATACCGGTTAAATATTTCAGTCGATAAAATCTCTGTATTTCCTATAACCATGAACTCATCATTCATATAGTCTGAGTTAGGTGTAATGACATTTGGTACAAACAATGAATCAACCTTTAATCCGATGGTGATGGGATCCGATGTCGCGGAGCATAATAATTTATCTATTTTTAATCGATACGTTCCTGCCTCTGAAACTGATACTGTAGAGATATCGGCACCACTTTTAATTGCTATAAAATGCTCGTCCTCATCCAACTTTTCCCAGGTGTAATTTCCTCGATCCTTTACATTTGAGATTATCTCCTGTTGAGCGCCACTGCAAATATCCCCGCTTGTTTCAAGTACAATGTCTGGAATAATTGCTTTGTCAATGCGTGTAGAATCACTGTGCACGCATCCTTTTGATGACGTATAACTATACGTATAGCTGTGACTTCCGTTGGTCAGCCTTAATACATTCACAGTGCCCGTTGACTGGTGAATTTCCTCGCCACTCCATAGACCTCCGACGGGAGCCGCTTGCAACACGACATTTTCATATAGGCCACAAATGGTAATTTCTGGAGGAACAGTAACTTGAATGTGTTCTATCCCAACATAGATCACCTCTGATTTTTCTTTACAAAAGCCATTGCTCGTTTCAAGATAATATTGGCCAGTATCCAAAACTTCAATTGATGGTGACATATTGTTAATTAGTGTAAATACACCCATCTCATCGCTCTTGTAATACCACTGGTACGTATTATTGGACGTCGAATTGGACGAAAGGATTACGGGCTCTCCATATTCGCAAACGACTACATTTAATGGAGTTTGCAATACCACAGTGGGTGCAGCTTTTACTTCGATCTCCATCCTCCCCACATAATAACAATTTGGTGTGGTGTATCGCAATTCGTGAACGCCTACGCCGGCCACGGAAGGATCAAGTGTTCCAGTCGATGAATCTACAATACCAGGGCCTGACCATACACCACCGAATGGATAACCAAATAGTTGTATGATGGCTTCGTTCGAACATATGGGATTGGAAAGCTTTACGGAAGGCGGCATGTCAGTTATATAAACAGCTCCCGCCTTATAGCCTTTGGTGTCTTCGATCGGCGCTCCGATAAACATATAATCCGGGGTCGCGTCTGCACTATATCCGTAATAATCTTTGCGAAATGAGTCTCCCTGAAGAATGAGAAGAGGAATCGTTTTTGTCCAGAAATAGTTAAGGCTTTGTATCACGTATAACTCACCCGGCTCATTCCTTGGCGTCAGATCCGAATTTGAATCGGCACCTATTGCCCCCACCAATAGAAGATTATTCGAATTCTTTAAACTTGAACCGAACCATTGTCTCTCAATCTTATTTTTTGGTAAAATAAGGCTGGTCTCACTTGCAGTAGTCCAGCCTCCAGGTGGCTTAACGAATACGTATGCGGCGCCCACGTCAGGCAAGCCGTTATAATTTTTAAAGGGTGCTCCTACAAAAATGTGGTCTCCCTCGATTTCGACGGAATATCCGAAACCAGACACGTTTTCTCGATCTGACGAGGTCAGATAATGTGCAATCTCCCATCGACTCAAGGCTTCATTAAATGACAAAAGAAATGCTGTTCCGATAGCTGTGCCGTTGAAATTTTCCGCGGTACTGCCAACCACAAGCACATCCCCTTCGATGTCTATAGAAAGATTTGTAAAGCCAAAATCAAGGTAGTCGTGATACACCCATTCACCGTCTACCTTTTCAAAAAAGATTACGGAATTCTGATCTCCTAAACTTGCGTAAGGTCCTTTTCGGAACTTGCTGTGATTGACAAAAGTTGAAATCAGCCAACGATCAGTCATTACAATCTTGGATCCAATCCGCTCAAATGAACTTGTGTCAGGCATCGTAACTGTTTGAACAAGCTGCGGATTCTGCCAACCAGTTACGTTTTTATATATAAAAATTGACCCGCTTGGTTCGAAGCCACCCGCACCTATGGCCAATTCGTCATTTAAAGCTGCGAACGAGCTTCCAAAAACATCGTCAGTGTGCGAGTCGCGGTTGGGCAATATTGTACCAACTCTCTGCCATCCCGTTGCTTGCTTCTTATGTATATAAACTTTCCCGGCTTTTGTTCCTGCGGCAGGATCCAATGTCGCACTGGCAAAAAGATAATCCTCATAGTGAAAAACAGTCGCGCCCATGCGATGATCATAGTGATTTTTTCTATCCTTTGATATAAGTTGAGTGTACCAATCGAACCCTTGTTTTGTAATTGCACTCACACCGTTTAGATAAAATGAATGTTCCGGAACAGACGCATATGATGCGACTACATGATCACCTGATGCAGCCATGTTATAACCGAAATAATGAGTTATATCGCCGTAGGTGTTGGTGGAGATAACCTCAGCCTCCGCTGTACACCAGCCACTGACTCCCGAATTAAGCTTAATTACGAAGCCTATGTTTCTGGCATTCTGGTCAGTACTAGCCACAAAAATATCGTTTCCTGACGACGCGACTTTAACCGGTCCCCTGAGCTCGTACGGCGCATCAAAATTAATTGAGCAATTTTCCACACCGTTTTTCCAAACTCCGTCGTCGGGATTTTTGTACCATAGCATCCGCGTTCTTGCCTTTTGATCTTCATGGGCATAGATCGAGGCAAATAAGCCATCCGTTGTGAATGTCATTCCAAGCCCCAAATTTGATCCTGGCATACTGGTTGTAAGCGTCGCTTCCAAGTCGAATTCACCTGACAGCTGATTGAAATTATAGAGCCAGATCCGGTTGTTCAGCAAAGCATTATTATAGTCTTCCGTTACCGCTAGCAAACTATCGTTTAACACCATGTTGGCGGGAAAAGTAACAGATTCGTCATCAGGGGGTACAATAATCTGATCAGCTTGAGTCCTCGACGTCCAGCTGTCATTTTCACCTTTTGTAAAGAGAAGGATGCTGCCTTTGCCTGCGTTTCCAGGTGCGCCGACTATGATCTTATTCTCATCCTCGGATAACACAACTTGTTGATCTGCGCCTTTTAATTCGGGCGCATCCAATACGGCTGTCTCGGTCATGGTCATCCATCCGCCAGCTGGTTTTTTGTAGACATAGACTTTGGAGTCCATTCCAGGAACACCGACGACTATATAATTTTCACCCATGGCAATTGAACTTCCTAAATGCAACAAATTTTGAATAACTGAAGGCTTTAAGATACCAATGAGCTCCCATTGGCTTACTTCATATTTGTAGAGGTAAACAATGCCTGTATTTAAGGCCAGTGAATCACTCCATTCTGAGCCGATTGCCATATAATCACCGTGTACGTCAAGGGCAGAACCGTAATCCTCGTCATACATGATGGTTGGGTCTGAAAAAACTTTTTGATAATCAGTAAGACATTGACCGTACGTCTTTAGATAACAGAAAAATAAGAGAATACAAATAACTGGCCTAACCATCAAAATAACGCAAATAGAATGACACAAATAGTTCTCAATTTAATATTTGCGATGCTTTCCAGGTAAGATGTGTAAGATTATCAGCCGCATTCAATAATATCACGAAGGCATTCTTGAACACATATTGTAGCCATATGTATAATCTTCCCATGCGCCAATCATTCTGGGAGAAAATATCAATACCTGTTATCTCTTTCAAGCCATAGTCGTATAATTCGGGGTTATTCGCAGGTTCGCACTCAAGTCAGCGCATCGCTCCATATCTTTATGGACGACATGGACGACGCAAACTCCTCCAATAGCAAACGGTCAATGTGCTTTTTGGAAAGTTCGTCAATGCGTTCCGCAGCACATTGTCTGCCGTCGCGTTGTACGTCTTTATCATTTCTTCCGATTATGGTCTCAAGGGCGTACCTTAATTTTCCAGCACTATTTTCGTCTGAACTTTTCCACTTCGAACCATTTCAATTACTTCATTGATTTTGGAAAAGGGTAAGACTTCAGCAGGCACTGCGATGTTGTGCTTTACTGAAAAGTCTAGCATCTCCACCATGTCCTTTCTACTACCGGTATAGTTGCCATAAATCGTGCGTTGCGCATAGTCGTACAGTAACCCCGCAGTAAGGGGTAGCTTGTTCAGCGGTTGAGCAACAAAACAGAACTTCCCTTGTGGTTTCAACATTTTCAAGTGTGTGTTAAGGTCAAAGTCTACGTTTAGGGTAGAGAGTATGAAGTCCAATTTCTTATAGTGAACTGTTGAACTACCGAGATTCGAGCTGGCTGCATACTCTGCTCCCAGGTCTTCGATTATCTCACGTTTACCAGGAGAGTGCGAGAATGCCACAACCTTGTGTCCCATTTTGTGAAGGAACTGTATGGCTAGCTGACCAAGTCCACCAATCCCCAATACAGCGGTAGTACAGTTTTTGGGTAAATTAGCGCGAACTATCGCCGAGTATACCGTAAGACCCGAAGACATCAGCGGAACCGCTGCCGTAGAGTCAAGTCCTTCTGGAATTTTGAAAGCAAATCTTTCATCAACAACGATGTGCTCCGCCAGTCCCCCATAGCAATCTACTGCGACTACTTTTTGATTAGGGCAAAACTGCTCATTGCCTTCTTTGCAAAATTCACAATCGAAACAAGCCCCGAACTGGTAGCCAATGCCAACTCGATCCCCACTTTTTAAACTGGTGACCTTAGGACCTGAGTCTTCGACTATCCCAATAATTTCATGACCAGGAACCACAGGGAATTTCGTGTCACCCCAATCGTTGTCGATTATTTGAATATCTCCCCTCGTGATACTGCAATATTTAATTCTGACCAATACCTCATTTTCACCGATCGCTTTTTCATAGGAGAAAGGCTCAGCCTTTCCACCACTCTTTCTTATTGCATGTGCTTTGATCTTCATGATTATTGAATTGATGACCGCCATTTTTTGTTATCTGATGCTCGACAGAATCGATCTCATCCACACCGAAACCTTTAGTCAACACCAGTATAAAATAGAAGTCGTGCCGGTGCAAGTCCTGGATCATCAGTTCTAGCGTTTATTAGAACGGATAGCCAATAGCAATGTTGATCGCGGGATTCCAAAAGTCGAAGTCGGTCGCCCATTTTTCACCTGCTGGTAAATAGGGTGTGCGAAGTGTGTATCCAAAGTCGAGCCGGGCTACAATAAAATCGAAATCCCATCTCAATCCCCATCCCGAACTGATAGCGATCTGGTCCAGGAACGTATTAAACCGAAATGTTCCATTGGGTCTTGATTCGTCATTGTTAAATAGCCAGATATTTCCTGCATCAAGGAACAATGCACCCTTCAAGTCACCCGCTAAATCAAATCGGTATTCCAGGTTTCCTTCCAAACGAATATCACCTGTAAGGTCATTGTATCCCTCGGGAGGTACCTCGCTTCCTGGCCCAACCGATCTTGCCAAGAAGGAGCGCAAACTATTAGTACCCCCAACGTAAAATTGTTTTACGTAAGGAAGGACATCGGAATTGGCAAGTGGTATTCCAACACCGGTACTAAACCTGGCGACTAATTTTGATCCTGCATTAAAATTAAAACTATAGCTTAGATCAATGCGAGTTCGCACATATTGTGAAAACGGAACTCCTAATAACGTATATCTGCCCAATGAGTCTTTTGATGCATTGGTTACTGAATAGAGACCTTGCAAAAGATTACCTGCAACATCAATTCCCCCTCTGAAGAAAAAGTTATTACGACTACTACTTGCCGATGGTTGGTAGGTAAATTCGTATCCAGCCGCAGTAATAAATTGCTCATCAAAACTTCGCTCTACTCCAGGGTTTTCTTCCAGGTATTTTTTGAAATCATCCGACTTCGAAGATTCAGGAATCCGGGTAAAAATAATTTCTATTGGGTTAAAGGAATGACTTATACGATCTGTCTTACTCCACCGGTAACCAAAGTTTGTAAAGATCGAGTTCAACCGATACAGGTCCAACCGGTTAAACAAGTTGTATCCTACAACAATGTTAGTTTTGGGAAGATTTTTTTTGCGGGAACGAAAAACGAACGCCGGATAGAATCGGGGTAGCCTATAATTTATCTCCAGGCCCATTTCATACGCAGGATTAACTTCTCCATCTACAATCTGAGCCTCAACCCTGCCCCTGAGATTTACTTTCAACATTTCTGACCCTTCATTTTTGTTTCGGTCTGTGTAGCTGAAAACTACGCCCGGTCCAAAGTAATTCGTCGACCGAAATATCGCATTAAATTCCGCAGTATAGGCATAGCGTTTTCGCTGCGACAAATAAAGTATAACATCAAGAGAATCCGTTTTTTCATGCTGTGAAAACTTTAAGTTCGTATTTCTGATGATGGGAAGGTCATTCATATAGCGAATGGTGTGCATGTAATTGGAGCGGGAATAAAGCTCACCGGGCTTCAGAAAAATTCCCTGTTGAAGCGCGTCAAAGCGAAGCGCTTTGTATTTTGAAATCAGATAATAATTGCCGAATTGAAGTGTATCTAAATGAGTTGACGCATTGTCGAACCCCTGATCGTCAAAAATAAAAACCTTTCGTATCGTATAAGGTATTCTGGATTCAGGAGGCGTTTCTGGTTTTACGGTTACTTCTGCACTTATCTGATGATCGCCGGTTACAGTATCTGCTTTTAGGGAAATAAAATCCGGATTAAAATAAATGTATCCACGTTCCTTAAGGTCTTCGTCAATCCTGAGTCTTTCAGCTTTTACAGCATCTAATTTGTAGATGTCTCCTTTTTTCAACAACGACTCTTGTCGACCCTCCCGTATCTTTTGTGTGAGATCACCACTGGGTTGCGGGAATACAATAGACTCAAATCTATAAGGGCGACGAAGCGTGATTACATATTGGATTTTCACTTTTCGTTGGCCCAAGTGAATTGTATCAAATGCAACCGTATTGTGAAAATATCCATTATGGAATATTCTATTCTGAATAGCTGCTGCAACATGCCTTGGATTCGTTTGAGAAACCAGTATAGGTTCAGCAATTTTATTTTTCCAGAATTTCCTTTTCTTCGCCTTCTTGGAAAGCATAGTGTTTCGTGCTAATGCAGGCCTCATCCACAAAAACGTGGTATTAGGTTTTGGTTTCAAAACATTTTTAATGGAAGCTAAGTCCTTCAACTTATCCTCGTTGTTGCTA
>DASQTN010000876.1:0-8776 GCA_035641895.1 Chryseolinea sp.
CTTCCATCTTCATAGAACTGAATGTGTTTCGATAGATTCTCGCGATTGCTAATGATAGCACCTCCATGCATGGCGTGAGTTCTAACAAAGTTATTGATCTCCGGAATATTTGCTAAAAGTGCTGGGCCCTGTCCAAAGTCCGAGAGTGGATAAGTCCCCCTCAATTCTCCTTTGAGATAAAAAGATGATACGGTCCGATAAATTTGATTCGCCCTTTCGTTATGTCCGTCATAGCTAAGTTCGAACGCTACAAATGATAACAAGATGAGACATACTGCAAATCCTATAGATAGGCCACATATATTGATAGCGGAAAATGCTTTGCGTTTCATAAAATTCCGGAACGCAATTTTTACGTAACTGTATAACATCAGTGTATCATTTGAATAAATTTAAAAATTTCCTTCGCGCGATCACAATATTAATTTTGTCAGTAAATCAGTGCGTTCGCGAGACGCACAAAAGGAATTAAAATCCGTCATTCCGCGTATTCTCGTTGTTTATGAAAAGCAACATGTTCTTGAGCGGAATCCCTTGGCCTTCCAAGTCAACTATGAAAGCATTTCATAGCCTAATTGCTATCAACGGGATATCGCATTCACCCGATCAGAGTCACCGGTTTCCGGACTCTGATCAATGAGCTTAATTTTATCAAACAAAATCACTTTGATCGATAGCTCCTTGCGTTGTCAGCACCACTGCGCCAAATGGCAAATTCACTTTGGATGATTTTAATACTCTTGGATCCGAGTCCCGGAAACCGGTGACTCGAATTGGGTTATCCGAATACTCTCCGTCTTCGTCTTTATAGTAGTTAAGTCTATATTTGAAATTCATTCGTTGAGATATAGCATTGCCGCCGACGTTTGTGCAAAGACGTGGCTGGCGTTAAAACCTTCTTCCTTGTCAACCGTTGATGAACGAAGTTAGAAATACAAATGAAAAGCCGCACACTCGTCAGGAATGTATTATGCATTTTTTTAGCGGCAGTTTTCAGTTCTCCCAAAACACTTTCTTCTCTTGGATTGTTGAAGGTGATATTTTTTTAGTAGGAGTCAAGTCGTACCAAGTTGTCCCGACACGCGGCAAGTTAATCGAGTATGTCCCGTCAGGATTTTTGTAAACGAAGTCCATACTTTTGTGTAGCCTTGTTGAAATCTCAATATGTGTTATGGAATCAGACTGGACTTGAATAGTTGTCCCCCCAAGAGGAAAACAGATAAGTTCTTTCTTTCCTTTTTTTGGAATCGTCCTGATTATAATTGAATTTTTAGTGGTTGCAACCGAATCAAAGTGTAAAATACTTCGGCTTCCTGAATTTGTTTTGTAGAACACGGTTTTAGTTATGAAGTCACCCACACTTTCGTATTCAGTTTTTATTGGTAGCGTATCCTTGGGTTGATGCAGCTCAGACTTGAAATTATAAACTAAAAGAGTGTCGTCTGAAATCCATTCGCTTATTGAACCTGTTATTGATTTACCTTCCCCTTCTTCAAAAGGTTCGTTCACTGGAAATAATTCAGTTCCTATAATATCAGAACTAAAAGCCATTGGGCCAAATTTCGCATAATTATAAATAACGTATTTTCCGCTTGGGGTTAATTGCTTTCTAAATTGATAATATTCAATATCATGTTTCTTCTCACTATGACATGAAACGAGCAAAAGTCCGGTTAGAAAAATTGTAATTGCTTTGTTCATTTTGTTCTACCTGTTTGAAAACATAGCCTTTTTTTTTCATTATCAACTCCTTGGCTGGTAAGGATGCCGTTGTATTATGCTTGCGATTGTTAGCAAAGTGAATGACACAAAAAAAAGTCCACCCCTTACACCTTGAAATAAATGCCATCGTGCCCTCATTTGAGACCACTTTTCAAAATCCTCAGTTAACTCCCATTTGGCAGTTAAATTATTTATCGGGACATTGATTGTCAGGGTCGTTACGA
This sequence comes from Chryseolinea sp., assembly GCA_035641895.1. Classification (GTDB taxonomy): domain Bacteria; phylum Bacteroidota; class Bacteroidia; order Cytophagales; family Cyclobacteriaceae; genus Chryseolinea. The sequence continues at coordinate 1,947 of DASQTN010000876.1, forward strand.
TGGTAATTATAATGCAGCTGACGGCTATTACTCTTAGCCAAATAATAACACTTGGGTCATTACGTGAAAAGACAGCCAACACGATAGCGACAACGGCACTAAAAGGCATTATAACTGGCATTACTTTACCGAATGACTTAAGCATCTGTTGCTCTAAATTTACTTGTTGTTCGTAAGGAAGTCTTTCTACTATCGGTTGAATGCCAAACCAAGAACCGATTTCAGCACCGGCGACCCAGCCTATAGCCAGCAATGCCGTTATTTCCAAGATTATCTTGAGGATACTCCTTTTTGTTCGGTAATCCATACTGTCACCTGTTAAGTCTGTCAGCCGTCAATGACTCTAGTTAATTGCAGACTTTGAGATAACAAATAACACCAGTATATGATTTTTCGATAAAAGCAAACCCTTTTAACTTGTAATGTCCTATTAGATGTTGTTGAATATTATGACGCCAACGTCGAATAGCTATTTCCGCCTATGTCCAAATGCCCAGGAAAGAAATGCCGTGTCGGCAAATGCATTATCCCAACTGTTGTGATTGACACCAGGGTACTCGGAATATTTATTTTCCACTTTTAGTGATTTCAACTTTGCCTGCATGTCGCGCGAAAGCTTGACATCGACGACGGAATCGTCAGCTCCATGAAAAATCCAAAAAGCAGTTTTACGAACACGTTTATCGTAACTGTTGGTATCACCTCCACCACAAATAGGCATCGCGGCGGCATATAAATCGGGATAGCGGTAAACGGACTCGAACGTTCCCATGCCACCCATGGACAATCCTGTTATGTAAATTCTCGACTTGTCAACAGCCTCTTCATTCGCTACTTTTTTTACAAGCTCATTGGCAGCAACCAGCGGCCACTGTGGCGCCAGGGAATAATCAAGGGTAATCTTGAATGGCTGTGTCGACCAGTCAATTTTTGCGGATGCCCAAAACGAATCGTCCGGACATTGGGGAATGAGAATGATGGCAGGAAACGCTTTTCGGTTCGTATCGGTTACGAAAAGTTTTGCGCCATGCACCAATTGTTTTTCGTTATCACTGCCACGCTCGCCAGCACCATGAAGGAAAAGGATCAACGGATATTTTTTGTTTTTATCATAATTCTCCGGGTAAAGCATACGATAAGGAAGGATATTTCCTCCTAACATAAATTCTTTCCGAAGGTATGGCTTAAATGCAGGATCCGGAGCTTTTAACAGTCCCTGTACATCGAGCCATTCTCCAAATCGTTCGATCCACTTGTCAGTAGGGATATTTTGCGTGCGCATACCAAAGCCGTGGTCACCGCGGGCATACATGTGGAGTTCAACATCTTTTTTTGCCGACAACCAGGCAGAATAAAGATCCACGCTGTGCGGCGCAAGATTAAGCCCGTCGTTGGTTGCTGTGAGAATGAATAATGGTGGAGCATCCTTAGCAATGGAATCTATCATAGCTTTTGGAAAATACGGATAGACCGGCGCAGCAAAGTCGGGCCGATTCTCTCGCGTGTACTTGAATAGTGTTCCAGATGTAACCGTGCCACCCGCGGAAAATCCCATGATTCCGATGCGGCTGGGCAGTACGTTGAATTCATCTGCGTGTTTACGTACATAGGCAATCGCCGCCCTCCCATCCGCGATACCCATGGGAATAACCTTCGCGATATCATCTGTAAATTCCTTTTTATCCCACTTGTCCGTTACTTCCTTCACGGGATCGGCAGTGAGACTGCGCGCTAACCTGTATTTCAAAACAAAGCAAGTCACACCTTTTTTCGCCAACCATTTCGCGACATCAAATCCTTCACTGTCGATGGATAATGCATGGAAAGCGCCGCCGGGAGCAATGATCACAGCAGTGCCATTTGCTGTTCCTGCTTCAGGTTGAAACACGGTTAACGTCGGCTTGCTGACATTGTACACAACACGAGTTTTCCACAGGTTATTATTATTCTCCCCCTCGCTCCAGGTCCACGATTCTGAACCTGGCGCAGGTCCATCGTAAAGTTGAATGACCTTTTCCTGAGCAATGATATTGACACTAATCAATAGGAAGAAGAAAAAAACACTTGCAGCTTTCATGAGAAATTTCGTTTACAGGTAATTTAGAAATTTTCTTAGATTTTAGTCCTACTTCTCAAAGTAGAAAATTGCCTTAGCAGTCTCTAATTTTAAGCGCTGAGGTCGGGGAGAAAATTTGCGCGGAGAAAAACCCAGACACGGCCTAGTGCATTCTCAGCGGTTCTCCTGCATTTTATCTCCGGATTCTCTCTGCGCTTAACAATTGGGCGATGCAAGGCGCGCTTTCAAATTGTAAAGTAGAACAGTCACTGCAAAGGAAACGCGTGACATAAAAAAAAATCAGCGTTCCAGAAAACAGAACGCTGAAGAATAAGGGTAGCAAAAAAGTTCTCTGTACTTAATTAAGTACGGTATAGCACATATTAGTAAAGGAACCGCTGGTCACCGCAAAATCTTCATCGGAAAATGAAAATGTTCCTGACACTTTTTTGGCGTTAGCATCGCAGCTTGTAATATCAAACGTTCCATCGATAAATGAATATGAAATTCCATCCTCGATAATCGTAAACATAAAAGTATTTTGAGTAGGGCTGGTGACTTGGTCTATCGCGATGTATCCATCCGTAGATACGCCATTCCCGTCTAGTCCTGTCGAGAGATCATTAAAAGTAATGATCAACTGTCTGCCTTCAGCATCAGTGGCGCGAATATCCATTCGCTTGCCTTCGTATCCTCCGCTGCTTGCCTTCAATAGTGTGTTGTTAAAGGAAGTGGCTGCTGCGTGTTCACCATTAACAGTAGCTTCAAACGTGCCGCTTTCACATGCATCTGGCTTAGGGTCATCATCTTTACACGCTGAAAGGCAAATCATAACAGAAAGCGCAGAAACGCCTAACATTTGTTTCAAATTTTTCATCTGATTTTAGATTAATTTATAACGGAAGCCGATGCACATAACGTTTGGGTTGATAATGGCATTCAACGATCCTGTTCATAAAATTAGGTTAGAATTAAAAATGGAATTTTTCTCTTATGAGAGAAATATTACGCCCAGCAGAAATTCGTCTGGTCGCTATGAATTTTAAACACTAAAAATGCGGGAAAAAAGCAGGCCTTTGAAAACCTGGAAATGGATTCTTACAGACTCAGAAAAGTCCGTCAGGTTAAAAAGTTAAGTTAAAAACGGTCAACGTTTTTTAGGGCAAGACAGAAATATTCAACACTCAACATTCAATAAACAACATTCAAGGAATTACGCAGACGTTCATAACTAGTGAATTCATTACCAACACGACAATAGTCAGCCTTTCCTGAGCGTTGTGTGTTGATTATTGAATGTAGAGTGTTTAGTTATTTAGCCTTCGCCAAAAACGAATATTCCAAGAATTTACAACGTTGAGGAACCGATCGTAAACACAACTTTACCTTTATGGAGTCCTTTCTTGAAAAGATCGAACGCCTTAGGCGCCTCCTCTAAACGATAAGGTCCATCGATAACAGCGCGCACCTTCCCCGCTTCAAAAAGCTCACTCATGTAGGCGAGGTCTTTATTCGCCTTCAAGGCAACGATAACAATGCTTTTTTTACTGGCCATAGAAAGGAACGGCGAAAGCAAAAAAATTTGCAATAGGAGGCTGATGGAGCCACCGACCGTAACATATTTCCCGCCAGGCTTTAGAGCGCGAGGATAATCAAATACTGACCGATTCGTTTTTGCATCCAGAATCAAATCATAAAGTTGACCATTGGCAGTGAAATCATCTTTGGCATAATCCAACACATGGTCGAACCCAACGGAACGCATCATCTCCAATTTGGATGCGTTGTCAACGCCGGTCATTTCTGCATCATATAGTTTCGCGATCTGCACAGCAAAGGTGCCTACGCCCCCACCCGCGCCATTCACCAAAACTTTCTGACCATGTTTAATATTTCCTTTGTCAATAAGCCCCTGCACTGCCAGCATGGCGGCCTGGGGTATTGCCGCGGCTTGCTCAAAACTCATCGCGACGGGCTTTAGTGCTACAGCGTTTTCATGGGCGCAAACATATTCTGCAAACCCGCCCCAACGACCGCTTAGGTCGCCAAACACTTCGTCGCCAGGCTGGAACTTCGTAACCTTTTTTCCTATCGCTTCAACCCGGCCTGCAATATCAGATCCAAGTATTGTGATCTTAGGAACACGAACACCGTTCAATATCCGGTTGACGAAATCTCCTTCCAACAGGCCAAGGTCCCAATCATTAAGCGATGCAGCAAAAACTTTTACCAAGATTTCGTTGTCTTTCGGCACAGGTTTTTCTACCTCCTTTACCTCGAGGACGTCCGGTGTTCCATACTTTGTGTATACAAGGGCTTTCATTGGTTACACTTTTTTCTTGAGGACATGAGAATTTGGAACGGGTATCGACGTGCCTTGGGTGATTACAAAGACTGTACTCAATTCATGAGATTATCGAAAATGAAAAATACAAAAATCATTTTCAAAAACGCTGTATAAAAAATGATTTTAAAAACGTTTGAAAAAGACAGTTGCCGGGAGAGCGTTAAGCGACTCTACCTGTTGTTACTCATACTTCAACTTATCAACAGGGTTGGCGTTGGCAGCATTCAAGGATTTTGTTATCACAACCAATAAGGCGATAGCCAAGACCATCAGTCCGGGAAGAACAAAAAGCCACCATTTAAGATCGATCCGATTGGCAAAATTACTTAGCCAGCTCTCAACCACATAGTAGGTTATTGGCGAGGCGATCACGAATGACAACACAATTAATTTTATGTACTCTCTTGAAAAAAGTGAAAGGATATTGGCAACATTGGCGCCTAGTACCTTCCGAATAGCAACTTCCTTCCCTTTCCGATTGACCACGAAGGTGATCAATCCATAAAGTCCGAGGCAGCCTATGATTAAAAAAACGATCGAGAAGAGCTGAAAAAGTTTGGCATATCTCCGCTCTTGCTCATAAAATGTTTTGATGTTGTCGTCGAAAAATTGGTAGCTAAAAATGTAATCCGGAAAGGAAGCTGTCCAGATTTTTTCTATCGTTTTGATTTTTTCTTGCAACGATCCACGTTCATTGTCCGGTGCCAATTTAATACTCATCGTAAGGTAATCATCGGGAGCTATCGTCATCACAATATCGTCGACACCTTCCTTCAAAGAATTAGAAAAAAAATCGTCAACAATTCCTACTACAGTAACGAGTTTGCCATCTCCCATTTTCAGCTCTTTGCCTATGGCCTCATCAGGCGTACCTAATTCTAAATCTTTCGCCAATTTTTTGTTGATGAGAATATTCCCTACGGAATCGCTCACGATCAGATTTCGGCCGGCCAGTAATTTTATCTGGTACAGGTCCAGGTAGTTCGGATCAATTGCCTCATATTCAAAAACCTTGTAATCTTCCATGGCATCTGCTTCCGGTCTGCCAATATCCATGTATGATCGATTTCGGTCTGCACCAGACGGAAGCGTAAAGCTAAAGCTTAGGTCAGCGACGAAAGTATGCGACTTCAATTGTTCTCGCAACCGCTCTAACCGCTCCGGATCGGTGTCTGGAACGCGGGCTGTGATGATGGCCTCTTGATTAAATCCCATGTCCACATTCTGAAAAAAGCGCATCTGGCTAACGACGATAAAAGTTCCGACCACAAGCATTTGCGTAATCGTAAATTGAACGACGACCAGCACTTTTCTTAAGCTCATACCACCGAGCACCTCGGTAGAAAATTTATATTTTAATGATGTTAATGGGTTGAACCGCGATATAGTTATAGAAGGATAGAAACCAGAGAAAAAGGTAACAACAACGACAACCGTCATTAAGGTCAACATCATGAACGGATCAGAAAGATTAGAGTCAACATAATTGAATTTGAGTAACGATTGAAGATTAAGCAGCAAAACTTCTGAGACCAAAAGTCCGATGACCGCCGCGATTGCGACGACGATAAAAGTTTCAGTCAGGAATTGTATTACGAGATTTTTCCTGTTGCTTCCCATCACCTTACGAACTCCTATCTCCTTCGCCCTTAAGGCCGACTGCGCAGTTGCCAAGTTGATGTAATTGATGCTTCCTGTGAGGAGCAGAAAAGCCGCAACGATTCCCAATGCCATAACAGTTTCCCGGCTGATGGTTCTACCACTAAAATTTCTAAAACGTGCATCGTAGTGAACGTCGCTAAATTTTTGCAAAAGATAATGACGCATTTCATGCAGTTCCTTAGGAGTGTGGGCTGCATGTACTTTCGCGATTTCACTTTCCATTTCTTCTTCCGTAGTACCTGGCGGAAGCACTACAAAAGTGTTGTGCGAATCATTTACGGCAAACCAATTTTTAAGGCGATCTTCACCAGCCAGCGCTTGAAGCGATGAATACGACGCTAAAATCGTGAAAGGGAAATCGGTGTTATGTGGAAAATCGCTGACAACACCCGTGACCTTAAAATCAAATTCTCGTTGAAATTGCAAAATTTGCCCCAGAGGATCCTCATCACCAAAATATTTTTTGGCAATGGATTCGGTAAGGACAACACTTTTAGGTTCAAGTAAAGCCTTTTCCGGATTTCCCTTAAGCCACTTAAATTCTGTATTCTTAAAATCAAAAACTTTGAAGAATTCGGGTTGCAGCAATACACAGCCAGTTTCTTCCCGGAACTTTTTAACGGTCTTGCCAGACGCATCAAGGACATCAACATTAGCCCCTCCAAAATACTCCATGGAAACTATATTCTCCAGCGATGAAATCTCATTTTTCATAGCAAAAGGAACAGGATAAGAAACGCCTGTCCTGAATTCAGACATATCGCT
>DASQTN010000877.1:0-3178 GCA_035641895.1 Chryseolinea sp.
TGTTGTGCGCACTAATCCGTTACAAGGCAACATGGTGTATCTAAAAGATATTGCCCGTGTCGAACTGGCAAAATTCAATTACGGGAATAATCCTTTCGTAATGGGTAAGCGAAGCGCATTTATGTTGCTGTATTTATCTCCGGGCGCCAATGCCCTTGAGACAAACGAGGGCGTAATGAAAGCACTGGGTGAACTGCGAAAGAGCTTCCCTAAAGATGTTGAGTATATCGTTCCGCTTGAAACAACGACGGTGGTAGAGGCTTCCATCAAAGAAGTAATTATAACCTTGTTGGAGGCGCTTGCATTGGTGGTGATTGTAGTTTTCTTGTTCTTGCAAAACTGGCGTGCTACGTTAATTCCGGTATTGGCGATTCCGGTGTCGTTGATCGGAACATTCATTTTTTTCATTCCTTTTGGTTTTACAATTAATACGCTGACACTGTTCGCCTTTGTATTGTCAATTGGTATTGTTGTGGATGATGCGATTGTTGTAGTTGAAGCGATACAACACAATATGGATCATGAGAAGCTTTCTCCGAAGGATGCCACGATCAAGGCAATGAAAGAAATTTCCGCACCTGTGATTGCAATTGCATTGATACTTGCCGCAGTGTTTGTGCCGGTTGGTTTTGTTCCGGGGATAGTGGGAAAACTTTACCAGCAGTTCGCCATTACTATCGCCGTATCGGTAATGATTTCAGCGTTTGTGGCACTTTCATTAACACCTGCACTTAGCATGCTGATGCTGAAACCAACGAAAGAAAATGGGAGCAAGAATTTCTTAGATAGATTTTTTGCCCGGTTTAACCGGTGGTTTGGAAAGGTTACCACATCCTATACCGGAGGCGTAAATAAGTGGATCTCGAAAACACCTTATGTGCTCGTGATGATGGTTTGTTTATTTGTTGGCCTTTTCTTTTTGTTCAAAAATAAGCCAACAGGATTCATCCCCACCGAAGACGAAAAGAGGCTGATGGTAACTTATGAAATGGCTGAAGGTACTTCAACAACCAGAAGTATCGAATTGCTACTGGAGCTTCAAAGGCGGATCAAAGATATTCCGGCAGTGTATACAGCCGGTGGGTTAGCGGGGCTTAATATTCTCACTTTCTCGAGTAAACCAAATGCTGGTACGATGTTCGTGAATCTCAAAAAATGGGATGAGCGGGATCTTGACACGGAAAGTGTGCCTCAGATTATGGAGGAGATCCGGAAGCGAACGGCGGACATTAAGGAGGCGCGTATCTTGGTAGTTTCTCCACCCGCTATCCCTGGTATAGGACAATCGTCTGGATTCACGTTTGAACTGCAGCAAACCACTAGCACCGATGATATCCGAACATTTGAAGGTGTTGTAAGGAAATTTCTCGCTGCGGCGAATCAACGCCCTGAAATTGCTTCGGCTTATTCGTTTTTCACGGCCCGCACTCCTGGATACCGCGTAGATATTGACCGGGAGAAAGCTAAGAAGCTTGGCGTTTCGGTGGCAGAGGCGTATGGGACTTTGTCTACTTTGTTAGGCAGTACTTACGTTAACGACTTTAATCTTTATGGAAGAAATTTCCGGGTGGTAGCACAAGCGGATACCGCGTTTCGAAAAAGTATTGAAGATATCGGACGGTATCACGTTCGCAACAGTATGGGTAACATGGTGCCACTTAGTGCTCTTATCACATCAACTGTGATTGAAACTCCGCCCTTGATTTCACATTTTAACTTGTATCGGGCAGCGGAAATAATGGGTGCAGCAAAGCCGGGATATAGCAGTGGAGAAGCAATCGACGCCCTGCGCGAGGTTGCAGCAGAAACGTTACCATTCGGATATAGTTATGAATTTGGTGGAATGAGCCGCGAGGAAGTTAAAGCGGGAGGGAGTACCCTGTTTATTTTTATGATCTCAGTGGTGTTTGTCTTTTTGTTTTTGGCAGCTTTATATGAAAGCTGGTCTATCCCTTTTTCGGTTTTATTTGCCGTACCGATTGGAGCTTTTGGTTCGATTCTTACGCTAACCTTTCTGCCCAATTTAACCAATAATATTTATGCGCAGATCGGATTGATAACACTCATCGGTCTAGCTGCGAAGAACGCAATACTAATCGTTGAATTTGCCAAGGAGCGTATAGACAACGGGATGGATATTGTCAAGGCTACGCTAGAAGCCGTTCAGCTTCGCTTGCGTCCCATCATCATGACATCGCTGGCCTTTATTTTGGGTGTTATGCCCCTCGCGTTTTCACAGGGAGCTGGCGCAGAAGCACGTAAAACGATTGGCTGGACCGTTGCTGGAGGAATGATTGCAGCCAGTTCTTTGGCGATATTTGTCGTGCCTGTATTATTTGTCTTAATTACTAAAATTTCAATGAAGATCTCGGGTTCAAAAAAACACGATCTTGCGAATTGATAATCATCACCAACCTTGAATCTGTCTATTGAGACAGTCAATGCAAAATGAAACCTTGAGCTTATTCATGAACAACCGCCGCAACAACACACTTATTATTCTGATTCTCGGACTCCTGGCAACGGTAAGTCCATTTTCCATAGACATGTATCTGCCTGCGTTTTCCCAAATTGCCTCTGACTTTGGAACAACACCTGCACGTATTTCCTTTTCTGTAACCAGTTACTTTATCGGTTTGGCTATCGGTCAAATGATATACGGCCCTTTATTGGATCGGTTTGGACGAAAAAGACCATTGTATGTTGGGCTTACAATTTTCATCATTACCTCCATTGGGTGTATGCAAGCTCAGAGCACGGAAGCGCTCGTGGTACTTCGTTTTGTACAGGCTTTAGGCGGTTGCGTGGCGTGGGTGGCTGCATTAGCAATGGTGCGCGATTTTTTTCCAGTCGAACAAAGTGCAAGAGTGTTTTCATTGCTAATACTGGTGATCGGACTTTCGCCGCTCTTGGCACCAACAATCGGAGGTTTTATCGCCACTGGGTTGGGCTGGCGGTGGGTATTTAGCATGTTGGCGGTAATTGCATTGCTTATATTACTGGTGACGATTTTTTTTCTTCCGGAAGGGCATAAGCCCGATAAAAGCGTTTCGTTAAAAGCAAAGCCGATGTTGCTTACTTTCTTTTCGATCATAAAAACGCCTCAGTTTTATACTTATAGTTTGTCTGGAGCATTTGCCTTTTCCTCATTGTTCATCTATGTAGCCGGATCCCCTGT
>DASQTN010000878.1:0-5668 GCA_035641895.1 Chryseolinea sp.
CGTTAAACGCCTTTTGCGAATTGATGAATTCCAGAACGGTGGTGTTAGGATTATATATTTTATCGTTGCTGTGGATTCGTTCATTGTCGGCTTGCCCTGTTAGTATTTCGCTATAGCCAGGATAAGAAAACCATTGGTTGTTGCTCACGTTTACTTTACATCCGAGCGCACGATTTCCATAGAGCTGGCCTTTTGTTGCGAGGGTATTCCAGAAGAAAGGAAACAAAGCCTTTCGTCGGTCGTTGACGTCATCTCGCCAAAATTTCTCTTTAATTTTTCCATCCTTAAGATATTTTTGCTGACGCATGAAAGACGAGTCGCCACCGTTGAAGACTTCCTGCCACCGCATTCCGTCCAACGTTATCAGGATGATGTTCTCAGTTTTTAACGATTGGCTGAAGGCATTGCCATTGAAAATAATCAGCAGGATACACAGTATGTTTTTCATAGAAATAGTTTTAAGGACAGGAGAGCATTAACCGCTCCCCTGTCATAATATTTTTAATTCGGATTGACATCCCACCAAACTCTGGTGTTAATATCGTCAGCGCCTTGCCTTGCCACTGCCGCATCTCTGTTCGGTGAATTGAGCGATTGTTCGATTCTTGGGTAAATGTACCGCACGGGTATTCTATCGTCGTTTTGATTGTCCACCGAGGGTAGAATTTTTGGATACCCTGTTCTTCGCCAATTGAACCATGCTTCAACTCCCTGAAAATATGACGCTACCCATCTTTGATTACCGATCTTTTCCAATTTTTCATCGGAAGTCCCTGTATAAGCAACCTTCGCTTGAGTAAAGTAGGCCGCCTCCGGAGCAACACCATAATAGGCAAAGGATGCAACCATTCCTTTGGTATAGTAAGCTTCTGCAGTTTCGATATCAATAAGTCCTTTCTCCCTTGCTTCTGCAAGAAGGAATTGCAGCTCGGCATAGGTCATGATAACACCCTTTGCAACTTGTAACCCCTGGGTTGAATTTGCCTGCTCATAGAAAAGTGGTCCTATCCGCGCTTGATACTGTTGTCCTCCATTGTACGTTTGTGCAACCACGTCATCCAACCCATTGGGTATACCATCATATTTATCGTCGGCTTCAGAAGGAGTTTCCTCCGTTGCAGGTGTGGGCCGAAAGAATATATAGAGCCTCGGATCACTCAATCCCTGCAAATAATCTACCATAGTTTTACTCGCGCGGAATTCATTGAAAGATCCAATCCTTGAAGAAAATAAAGGAAATTGATTGGGTGAACTTGACAAGTAACTATACACTGCATTATCCAAATTACTCTCAAAAATCGGATTGTTTGCCGGATCGTTCAGAATGGCTTTCAGGTCGGCAGATACATCTTTACGATCGGAAATTCTCATCAGATAACGTACACGCAACGCGTTCGCCAGCTTCCGCCATTTTTTTACATCGCCACCATAAATTAAGTCACCGCTTACGTTGACAGCGCCTTCCAGTTTAGTATTAGCTTCCGCCAGATCAGCGAGTATGCCATTATAAATTTCCTCTTGTGTATCGTACTTAGGAAACAACATTCCTGTCTTTCCCTGAGAGGCATCAGAATATGGGACGTCGCCATAACAATCTGTTGCTAACGAAAACATCCACGATTTTAAAATCAATGCGACTCCGGTGTAGTTGGGCTGCTCGGTTTCCTCTGCGCGGATGAGAATATTATTTACATCGCGCATGTTGTCATAGACTGCATTCCAAATCCTATTTAATTCCCCCCATAAATACCGGTCTTCATTCACAAACTGATTCTTGGCGGTTTGTTGGATAACGATGTTACCAATACCCCAGGCTTCATTTAATACTTCATTCATCATATCCCTTTCGACACCAGTTAGTAATAAGTTTGGTGTCGCGACTATCGGATTATTGGGATTCGTATTGACTTCTTCAAAATCACCGGTACATCCTACCAGGAAAATGGAAAGGAGTGCTATTTTATATTTTTTAAATGTCTTGGCTTTCATACTGTAAATCTTTTAAAGCTTGAAGCTTAAGTTAAAACCATAACTGCGTGCAGAAGGAATTGCAACTGACTCCACTCCCGGAATGATTGTACCACCGGCGGATGACGCTGTTTCGGGGTCGATGTGTGGAACATCCGTCCACAAAAAGAGATTCCTTGCTACGAAAGAAATGTTAACATCACGAATCGGGGATCCTTGAAGGATTGTGCTAGGCAGCGTATATCCCAACGTAACTTCGCGCAGTTTAGCAAAAGACGCGTCATACATCATACCCTCAATGAGACTTCGTCCCAGGGTAATCGTTGAATGCCACTCACGTGCTGAAAGTTTGACATCGTTGGGTGCGTATCCCGTAACTTGACCCTCACCATTTCTAATAGGAACGACACCTGTCCCAATAACGCCATTTCCCTCCAGGCTTAAGTCATAACCATTGGCCCTTCCTTCAAGGGTCTCATCGATAATACCGCCTTCCCTTCCAACGACTTGAGTATGCGAATAAATTTTACCTCCATAACGGATATCGAACAAGAACCCAAGGCTCAGTCCTTTATAGGAAAATGTGTTATAAATGCCCGCCATCCAATCTGGATTGTAGTTTCCTAATTTTATTGTGGATGGGGTGGGTAGCGGTTTGCCTTGGGAATTGTATACCACTTCGCCAACATGCTGGCCCGTTGGATCGTAGTATTCACTTGCTGGATCATCGCTGACCCGCAAATATCCAATACCATACATATCACCCATACGCTCCCCGACACGCGCCTCTACCGTAACATAACGATCAGCCATCACATAATTTTTAATTTCCTGGCCGGTATCAGGATCTTTGTATAATTCTAGGACCTGACTTCTGTTTCTTGAAAAATTGATATCCATCGACCATTGGAATCCATTACCCGTCTGTATCGGAATCGTGTTAAGTATGACTTCAATTCCCTTATTTTCAATTAATCCGGCATTGATAATTCTCGAATTGTAGCCGCTCGAAATGGTAAGCGGCACCCTTAAGATTTGATTTTCACTACGTGTCTGATAGTAGGTGAAATCAAGACCAATTCTGCCACCAAGAAATTTTAGTTCAGTCCCGGCTTCGAATGAACGACTCTGCTCAGGTTTCAGATTAATGTTTGGGATAATATCGGATTCGGAATATGTCGGCAATCCTTGCGCAGGGGTTAGTGCCGTGTAAGTGGAGATTAACTGATATGGATCGGTATCATTTCCAACGCCGGCTACGCCCAATCTGATTTTAGCGAAACTTAGCGGTCCTGTGGTAATGTTCAACATGTCTGAAATTACCGCGCTGACCGAAGCGGATGGATAGAAATAAGACCAATTGTCGGATGGCAACGTGCTCGACCAGTCATTGCGCGCCGTTAACTCCAAGAATAAATAATTTTTGAAGCCAACCTGTGCAAAAGCGTACAAGCTGTTAATCCTTTTTTCAGATTGGAAAGTATAGTAGTCCAAAGCGACCCGTGAATTATTTAAGCTATAGATTCCAGGAACTGTTAATTGTGGTGCGCTGATGTCTGACAAATTATAGCGACGTCTCATTGCATTACCGCCAACGCTGATGGCCAAACTCAGATCTGGGTTGACATCCTTGTTATAGCTTAATAAAAAGTCAGCATTAGTTTCCTGCAAGAAAACTTGCTCTTCACGATAGCTTCCGAGCGGATAACGTTGTGTGCTGTACGCCCTGCGCCTGGCTCTGAATTCATCGCTGTAGTCCGTGCCTATCCGCGCCATCAAACTAAGCCAGTCTGTGAAGTGGTAGGTAGCGTTTATGTTACCATACAACCGATCAACTTCCTGCCCATTGGTATTTTCGTACAAATTAAAGTACGGATTGTCGTGGTAGTTATAGTTGAAATTGAATTGATTCAAGTCAGTCCTTCCGGCTTGCCAGTAGTTGCGCATGGTACTTAAATCAATCTGGCGTGGGAACCAGCAATTGATGAGGTACATGATATTTTCCGTTCCATAACTGAGATTGGGACGGTTGTCACTCAAACTCTTGACATAATTAGCAGTGGTTTGAATGCTCAGCTTTTTGGTGAGCTTGTATCCTGAAGAGAGCGAAAACGAATGCCTTTTCAAATCTGTGTTGGGAACCATTCCCTTCTGATCGAGCAACGTATAGGATGCGCGAACATCCCCAAATTCGTTGCTACCTGTTACGGCTATGTTTTGGGTATACGTCACCCCCGTTTCAAAAAAGTTCTTGATGTTGTCAGGTTGAGCGGAAAATGGAGTGGCAATAATATCGCCGCGTGCGGCCAATTGTGCCGCATAATCTACCGGACCGATTTGAGTGTTAAGATTTCCGACGTCACCACCCCGGAATCCATTTGTAGTCGGTGAATCAAATTGCGGTAACATCTGACCTTCCATCTTAGGGCCCCAGTTCTCGTCAACGCCATCGCGTACACCCCCACCGTTACCATCTTTGAATCCAAACTCTCCGTTTAAGCCCTGTCCATAAACATTTTGATAATCCGGGAGGCGAAGAGGACTCTCAAACGAAACTGTTGTGTTCACGCTGATTCCTGCGCCCTTCGAGCCTTTGCCGGACTTCGTCTTTATAATAATGACACCGTTCTGCCCTCTTGATCCATAGAGCGCTGTTGCACTGGCTCCCTTTAGAACGGTCAGAGACTCAACATCATCCGGGTTAACAACACCAGCGCCGTTGCCATAGTCAACTTCCTGATTGCTTCTGCCCGACGATCCGAAAATCTCATTCGTTATTGGAACTCCATCGACAACATAAAGAGGCTGGTTCTTATTGATGTTAAGAGACCGTTCTCCACGAATGGTTATCCGCGACGAGCCACCTACACCACTAGGGTTGCCCACCACCGTAACGCCGGCAACTTTTCCCGCCAAGGCATTGCCTATGTTTGTTTCACGTGCCTTCGTCATTTGATCACCGTTTATCTCCTGAACCACGTATCCCAAATCGCGTGTCTCGCGTTCGATGCCCAGGGCCGTGACCACGACTTCGGAAAGTTGTTGAGAATCCGTGCTCAATGAAACATTGATGGAATTACGTCCATTGACGGCAATTTCTTGTGCCAGATAGCCTACAAAGGAAAACACAAGGACGGACTCATTCGATGGGGCACTGATTGTAAAATTCCCTTCCGCATCTGAAATGGTACCTGCTGCTGTCCCCTTGACTAAAATATTTACTCCCGGAAGTGGCGCAGCGTCTTCAGTGGCTGTTATTTTTCCGGAAACCGTAATCTGCCCATAGGCAGAACAGATCAGCATAATCCATGCAGTTGCTATCAGCAATGCGCGACGTGGTAGAGATCCTAAAGAATTTAACTTCTTTAGTAAATGTTGGTTCATGATTAAATGGTTATGAGTTGTTATTCCTAATTTAACACATTCTCATTGCTATAGCTATCAAATGCGCGTCAAAGGTTATGATTTCAATTGACGTGTCGTTTAGTGAACCGTTACCGCTGCATTATCCTTTGGAAGGAAAAATTAAAAATCGATTAAGGTTTTTTGCCCGCGAATTAAAAAACAAAATTTCCTCTCTGTACAGGGGCGTCTTATCACTTAACAATAAGTTAACGGGTCTTCATTGCTACTCGTCGACGGAAAGACCCATTGCTCAGATGCTTTGTACTTTATTCTACAGGAGTAGCTCCAAGTTCCA
>DASQTN010000879.1:0-8422 GCA_035641895.1 Chryseolinea sp.
GCGAGCATAGAAATCGCTTCCGCCCGCATTTTTCGATTCCTCCTGACGTCCAACCTTGCTTCTAAGATAAGTCACGCCGCTCGCCCACACTTCCTGACTTTGTATCGGCGCCTGTATTTCCTTCAGCACACCGTCACGAGATTGTGACAATGGTTTTACTTCTCTTGTCAACTTTTCTAATTTTTCAAAAAGATTATCATCATTGATAAAGATGTCCCAATTTTGATTTTCTATCAGAAACAATGCATTATCTTTTTCAATGACAATGCCCTGTTTTACTTTGTAAACTCTCATGATTAATTGTTATTTTTTGACATTACAGATTTTCTCCCAATTAGCAAACTGATCGCTTACAAGGAGGGACTTAGAACTAAAATCTCACCACTTCCCAATAAACTTTTTTTGGTTGATAGGATGAATCGAATAATAAAGGGTAATTTTTTCGACCTCGTACAGGGAAATTGTCCAGCCAGGTAGACTTATCAGAAACATTCCAAAATGTAACACCCGATATTTTGTCCTTGTATTCACGGAACACTTTGAAAATCATCTTGTATTGATCAGCTTGCTTCGTTTCCATTTCAGGTGTAAAGGTGTCAGATTCGTCTGGCCGACGCTCGCGTCGATCATGTTCAGACTTGTAAACAGAAACATCAAGTTCCGTGAATTGAATGGTTAATCCAAGTGATGAAAATCTTTCAATCGATTGTCGTAACTCGATTTCAGAGGGACTGAAAATTGACCAGTGTGCCTGCAATCCAACCCCGTGAATGGGAATTTTTTTGTCAAGAAGCCCTTTCACCATTTTGTAGATCCGCTCTCTCTTGCCTGCACTCTCTGTATTGTAATCATTATAAAACAACAGCGCATTGGGATCTGCTTCATGCGCATACTCAAAAGCTTTTTCTACGAACTCTTCCCCGCAGATTTTATACCATGGAGATTCGCGGAAATATTTTGAATCATTATCATCAATAACTTCGTTGACCACATCCCAGGCATAGATCTTTCCTTTGTACCGCGTGACAACAGCGGTAATATGATCTTTCAACCGCTTTAACAACACTTCTTTTGTGACATCGTTCCCTTGTGCATCTTTAAACAACCAACTCGGCGTTTGATTGTGCCAGCAAAGCGTATGTCCGCGAATTTTAAGTTTATTGCTTTGCGCGAAGTTAACGATGGCGTCCGCATCGGTCCAAAAGAATTCGTTTTCTTTAGGGTGAATTGGTCCCATTTTCATAGCATTTTCTGCTGTTATACTCTCAAAGTGCTTGAGGATGAGGTCAGCTTCAGGGCCGTTCACCGACTGAGGCCTAATAGCCACTCCCATGGGAAAGTATGGTTTATAATAATCTTTTAATCCTTTGCTGTACTCTTGCGCATTTGCGCTCGGCCAAATGCCTGCAAAGGCAAAAAGAATTAAAATTGAGACCGGAAATTTAGCTTTATGCAATGAATCGAAGCTATTCATCATACCAGTCATTTTTGCAGGCTATAAAGATATAGAAGTAATTGGTTTTTGAAGTGAATTATGAAGGAGTCTTTTATCTTTAGTGTAAACAATTTATCGCAATCTCTTTGAAATTACTGAATGAGAAATCTTAAAATGTTTACCAAATTGTTTCTCTCCCATATCACTGTGGGTTTGGTGGCGATCATATCGTTGGCGGCTATTCTTTATGCGGTTTTCAGCGATAATCTCATTCAACGAACGTTAAATCAACTATCAAGTGTTAATATTCTTAAGAAAGAACTTGTCGCAAATTATTTTTTGAGGTCGCAGCAAAATCTGGAAGCCTTACAGCTTGAGAAGAAATTTCTCAAAATATTTACTGCAGTTTCCGGTGCAGTTACTAATGGAATTTCTGTTCATACTTCGGATATGCAGGATGTAGAGAATATTTGCAGGCTATATAATTTCCAGAATATTCATTTGTACGACTTGGATCACCATGAGCTTTTCAGCACCGACACTACGCGATACAACGAGAATGTGCTGCAAAGAATTGACTCGGCTATTAACGCAGAACCGAATCGACTGAGACTTATCGATGCGTCTCATACTTCTAACAAAAAGCAGACATTGCTTTTTTACTATGTGCCTGTAATGCAGGATTCTCAACGCGTTGGAGTTGTTTTGGTTGAAGAAAATTTTGAAAATGTTCAATCGATTGTTTCTGAGATTACGGGCATGGGTACAACAGGAGAGTCCTACATCGTCGGTCCTGGATACACGTTGCGATCTGCGTCACGTTTTTTTGATAAGCCACCGGGTGAAATAACAGTACGGACAGAGGCAGTTGTGAAGTCTTTCGCTGGTGTCGCCGGGAGTGGAATTATCACAGATTACAGAGGTGAAAAAGTATTAAGTGTTTATCGTCCAATAGGCGATTTCGATTTGAATTGGGTCATCGTTTCAGAAATTGATTGGGACGAGGCGATGCAGCCGGTGGTGCAATTCAGGTACTACCTGCTGGGCATTACGTTCTTCATCTTTTTTCTTACAACGATCGTTACGTTCTTCATTTCGAATGCAATTGCACAACCGATCCAAAAGCTTAGGGTCATTATCAATCAACTTTCCAGAGGTGTCATCCCAAAGCGAAGGATAGCTTTGAATTCGAAAGACGAGGTTGGGCAGATGGCCGACGCAATATATCAGTTAACGGAGGGAATGGAACGGACTTCCAAATTTGCAAGAGAAATTGGTAGCGGAAATTTTAATTCATCATTTGAGACACTAAGTGACCAGGACGCTTTGGGTCACTCTTTACTCCACATGCGGGATGAACTGAAGAGCTTAAATGAGCGGGAAATGAAGATGGCAAGGGCTCGCGCTTCGGCATTGTTGGAAGGCCAGGAACGAGAAAGGCGAAGGATTATTCAGGAACTGCACGATGGTGTTGGTCAACTATTAACTGCTATCAGAATGCGTCTGGAAAGTCTCGAGGGTGACTCGAGTATGAAAGAGGAAATAAAGAAACAAATTAATGATACCATCACCGAAGTACGGCGCATATCGTACAATGTTATGCCCCAGGCTCTGGTTGATTTTGGCCTTGAGGCAGCGTTGGCTGGATTATGCGATTCCGTTAAACGATATTCCAATCTGGAGATTGATTTTACCTATGTCAAAGAATCAGATAACACACTGAATTTTGAAATAAGCACTGCATTATTTCGAATTGCACAGGAAGGGTTGAATAATATTGTTAAGTATGCTGAAGCTTCCTCAGTAAATTTGCATATTATAGATAAAGAGGACGAAGTTTATTTGGTTCTGGAAGATAATGGGAAAGGGTTTGAAGAAAGTAAACTAAAAGTAAATGACGGGATGGGCCTCCAGAATATACGTGAAAGAGCAAAGCTTTTAAATGGAAGCGCCGACATCCATTCAACTCCTGGTGAGGGAACAGTTATCGAAATTCATATACCAATTTATCCGGAATGACAAAAATACGTTTACTGCTAGCGGATGATCATCCCCTCATCCGCGAGGGCTTTAGATCGTTGCTGAATAAGAACGAGCGATTTGAGATAGTGGGCATTGCCGAAAATGGTAAGGAACTAATCGAGCTTGCAGGAAAAGAATTGCCGGATATTATTCTTTCAGATATTAGCATGCCGGTCATGAATGGGATGGATGCGATTGAGCAGGTTGGAAATCTTTATCCGTCAATTAAATGTGTTATCCTGACCATGCATGAGGAACGCGAATACATTATTAATGCCCTGAAAATTGGCGTCCAAGGTTACATCCTTAAGAACGTAGAACGGTTTGATCTTGAAAAGGCGATCGTTGCTATTTTTGAAGGTGGAAAATATTTCAGTCCCATTGTGACCAACATTTTGGCGGAATCAGTTGTGCGTCAGGAACAGCCAGTGATTTCAGAATTAACCCCTCGAGAAAAAGAAGTGCTCGAATTAGTTGCGCAAGGGCATAGCACCAAACAAATAGCCGACAAATTGGGGATAGGCGCACGTACGGTTGAGTCGCACCGGGTGAATATGTTAAAAAAAATGAAGGTTAATAATACCGCAGAGCTCGTCAGGAAAGCGATTGAAATGAAAATCTTATGATATTTCTAATCTTTCCGTCAATAATGTTCGTTTAGATTCATACTCCCGGTTAAGCGCTCCGAACATGGAAACTTTATTAAAAACAGATCATAAGTATATTGAAGTTGCGGACAGGATTGAAACTTTGATCGAAAAACAAATCCTCAAAATTGGCGATAAGCTACTTTCGGTCCGTGCACTAAGCAAGGAACAGGGAATAAGTCTTAGTACAGCTTTTCAGGCATATTATCTATTGGAAAGCAAAGGCCTGGTAGAAGCGAGACCTCAGTCGGGTTACTATGTGAAGTATTCGCCGGAGCATATTCTTGATTTGCCTAAGGTAAGTGAACCGCCTGACGATGCGCTTCCAGTGAGCGTCGATGATATGATCAATAGTGTGTACGTTGATCTCAATTCAAAGAACCTTATAAATTTTTCCATGGCTGCACCTGCTTTTGAGCTGTTGCCAATTGCGAAATTGAATAAAGCGGTGATGCATGTAATTCGTGAATCGCCGACCAGCTGCGTTCATTATGAACATATTCAAGGTAATATTGCGCTCCGAAAGCAAATTGCCCGGCAGGCTTTTAACTGGGGCGGTACACCGAGTGAAAATGACATTGTGGTGACGGCAGGCTGCGTCGAAGCCTTGTCGCTTTGCATCAAAGCCATTACAAAACCAGGCGATGCTGTGGCACTGGAAAGTCCTACGTACTTTGCTCTTTTCCAGGTTATGGAGAGCAATGGACTTAAAGTAGTGGAAATTCCAACTGACCCAGTCACGGGAATTGATATCGATTATTTATTGCAGGCTATTCCAAAGTTCAATATCAAAGCATGTCTTGTTGTTAACAATTTCAACAACCCGCTTGGGTGCTGTATGCCTGATGACCGCAAAAAATATTTGGTTGAAATGTTAGCCAAAAAGGAAATTCCACTTATTGAGGATGATATTTACGGCGAATTATACTTTGGAAAAACCCGTCCAAAGACCTGTAAGACTTATGACAAAAAGGGGCTGGTGTTACATTGTGCTTCTTTTTCGAAATCGCTTGCGCCAGGCTACCGGATAGGCTGGGCAATTCCTGGCAGGTTCAAAGAAAAAGTAATTCGCCTGAAAAGAATGCATACCGTCTCTACCAATACCTTAACGCAGGCGGCTGTGGCTGAATTTCTAAACAAGGGAAGATTTGAATTGCATCTGAGACATCTCCGGAAAGCGTTACACACGCAGTCACTCCGTTACATCCAGGCTGTGTGTGAATATTTTCCTGAAGACACGCGGATTACCAGGCCGCAGGGTGGCTTCACGTTGTGGATTGAAATGAATAAAAAAATCAATGCATACAAGCTACATAAACGGGCGTTAAAGCATAACATAGGGATAGCTCCCGGACAAATATTTTCATCGCAAGGGAATTTTGAAAACTGCTTTCGGATTAGTTATGGGGAACCATGGACCCCAAAGGTGGAAGACGGATTAAAAACGTTAGGAAAGTTAATGCGGGAAATGATGAAGTGATTCCAATTTTCTCCAATTTTTTTACTGCAAAGTCGCAAAGAGGGCTTTGTTTCGCAAAGCCATTATTTCTCCGCGAACCTTTGCGCCTTGGCGCCTCCCTGTTAAGTGTATTTTAATGATCTAAAATTCAAGCGCGTAGAGGACAGATCTGAAAAGTCGCCGAGTTGCTTACATTTTCCATAGGCTTTCCGTTAGCAATTTCAGTAACGAATTTCAGCAATCGTTTGAAACTTCTTACAGCACGATTTAATTACATACACCGCAAAGCTCCGCAACGTTTTTTTATCTTTGAATGTTTAATACCATATACAAAAGGTTATTTGAACACACATTATGAATACGACACAACTTTTAGGTCTGACAGCTGGAATGTTAACTACTATTGCTTTTCTCCCTCAGGTAATTAAGACCTGGAAAAGCCGTTCTGCTAAGGACTTGTCATTGGGCATGTTTTCACTTTTTTGCCTCGGAGTAGCAATGTGGTTAGCTTATGGTTTGTTGGTCAGAGACATTCCGGTTATTGCGGCCAATATGCTTACGTTGATGCTCGCTTCAACGCTGTTATTTTTTAAACTGCGGTTTAAACAGTAACTGCCAGCGACGCATTTCTTGTAGCAAATTAACTAGAGCGGAAGTGTACGCGGCTGATGGCTTACTATCTGAGTTGAGCATAAAACGGCAACGTAAATATCATTCGTAACGTAAAGTTTCGACCGGATTTCTGTTGGCAGCTTTGTAAATATGCCAACTCACGGTAAGAATTGCCATCAACACCACGCAAGATCCACCAATCAGGAAGGACCACCAGCTAAGCGTTGTTTGGTAGGCAAAATTTTGAAGCCATTGATGCATGAGAAACCACGATAACGTGGAGCCTATCACCATTGAAACCATAATCCATCGAAGGAAATCGCGTGAAAGAATTCCAGCAATTTGAAGGAATGAAGCGCCCACAATTTTGCGTATTCCTATTTCCTTTGTTCGTTTGCTGGCAAAGAAAGACGTCAATCCCAACAACCCTAGGCATGCTATACAGATGGAGATGATGGAAAAAATTGTATAAACTTTTGTCATGGTATTTTCTCTTTCGAATAACCTGTTGAAATCTTCGTCTAGAAAGGAATACTCGAAGGGATAACCGGGCGCGAAGTTTTTCCAAATATCCTGAATGTGTTGCAACGTGGCGGGCACTGTACCGCTATGTAATTTCACGAGCATGAAGTTCGCCTGATGCTCAGGGTCCTTTTCAACGTCTAAGGAATAGATAACAAGTGGCTCGATAGCGTAGTGAAAAGACTTAAAGTGGAAATCTTTTACAATGCCGATTACATCAACGTTCTTTTGACCCAGTGTACCTCTGTCAATTGTCTGTTCGAGAGGATTGTTTAAACCTAAAAGATTTACCGCAGCTTCGTTGAGGATAGCTTTTTCCCCGTTTAGTTTCTGATTCTTGAATCCGCTTCCTGCGATCAATTTAATGTCCAGGGTTTCAAGAATATCTTCGTCAGCGATAAGGGGAAAGATTGTTTCGACTCTGTCTGGAGGCGTACCTGCAAAGTGCTGCCCGTGTCCATCGAAGTCTCGGGCGGGAGTGGTTTTCGAATAACTTGCATTTACTATCCCGCTATGTTTGAGCAATTCATTTTTAAATGCGGCTTTATTATCTTTCAAGGCGTACGACCTTTTTATAACGAGTACCTGATCTTTATCAAACCCGAGGCTTTTATTACTCATAAACTCAAGTTGTCGGTAAACCACCACAGTGCTTACGATCATGACAATGCATACGGTAAATTGAAAAATAACCAATGAATTTCGAAACCATGGATTTCCTTTAATGAAGGTGTTTCCTTTCAATGCAGTTATCGGGCTAAAGGTTGAAAAAGTAATGGCGGGGTAAATTCCAGACAACACTCCAAGCATTATGGCAAAAGCAAAAACGCTTATTATCAGCCATGGGTTAGAATAGTCGAGCGTCAACTGTTGCTGTGTTAGCATGTTAAAGCTCGGTAGCATTATTTCGACCAGCCCAACAGCAACGAATAGGCCGATGAATACCGTTAAAACAGATTCGACCATGAACTGTTGGAATAAATACGCACTCCTTCCCCCTGTTACTTTTCGTATGCCAACTTCTTTGGCCCGCGAGAACGTAAGTACCGTGGCCAGGTTTGTGTGATTAATACTGACCATGATAAGGATGATCAAACCGATAGCAACTAATGCATAAGTCAACGTACGTTTCCCCTCGCGATTGTCAAAGAGCATCGTACTTAGATGTACGTCTTTTAAAGGCATTAGAAAAAGCTTGTATAGATTTCCATGCTGGTACATCTCGGTGTATGATTTTTGGTACCGTTGAATTAAATAAGGATCTAAATTTTTTTGAACAAACTGCGGCAGCCTGCTTTCAATTACTTCTGGCTTACTTTTTTCATCAAGCAACACGTAGGTGCTGAAAGTATGATTTCGCCAATTGTTAAAATCAAATTTGATATTTTTAAAGGAACTTAGAGAAAGCAGAATGTCCATGGCAACATGACTATTGCTTGGCAAATCCTTCATTACGCCGGTTACTTTGCATTCGCTAAAAAAATGTTCGAAATGCAACGTTTGGCCCACAGGATTTTGATCACCAAAGTATTTTTTTGCGATTTTTTCTGTAATGACAACTGAGTTGGGCTCTTTCAGCGCTGACTGGGGATCACCAGCAATAAAAGGGAGGGTAAAAACCTGGAATACTGTTGAATCGGCACCGATAATATTTTCAGCGTGTTTTTTTTCGCCATTTGACACCAGGATATCTTCAAGCCAAAGACAGAGTCGTACAGAGGCTTC
>DASQTN010000880.1:0-5470 GCA_035641895.1 Chryseolinea sp.
AAGAACAAATATATCGTATCGCCATGAATCCAAAAGCATTAAGTTTTCAAGAACAAGCCTACAACGCCGTGCCTTACTTCACAATCTGTTTCTGGGCAACCGCTAAGGGAATTGGTCGCGCAACGAACGATTGGAAAAAAAACTGATCGTGCCCCGCTTCCTACTCTTGTTGTCGTCTTGCTCTAAAAAAAGATCTGATCTCTTCTTCGTTCATATCCTTCCAAAAGCGAGTGGAATGAATGATCTTCTTGCGCTTTTCACATAAGGTTTCCGGACTTGCAGGCAACCCTTGCCATGTACATCCAAACGGTAACTCTCCGCTAGCCAGGTCACCTAAATCCAGTCCCACGTAGCTAATTAGGAGCGTAAAAAAATGATCCTCCTCCAGTTCGGCTCCTAAAACATTTTTTAAGGGAAGCAGTCCATTGTCTTGGAGTCTTTTCAATCCGATGTAACTGAAAGCATACGCTCCGCCAAATACAAGCTCGCCTAACTCATATCCCTGGTTGATCGCTTTAAAAAGTATTTTTCGAATCTTCCAATAAATAAAAGGATGACGTACATAATATCGTGTAAATATTTTGATGATTGCAACAATTAACTCTCGGCCTCCATTCATCCAAACATTACCAAAGTCATCGGGGGATGCAACGCCCTTAACATACCTTCCCGCAAGTCCGACATTTGGATTGCTTTTGAAAAATTCAAATATCTGAGACTCCGGCGAATGACCAATAATTAAAGCGTCGGTATCAAGGCGTAGGAGTGCGTCAAAGGTAAAATGATCGAGGGCGTAAGAATAAGCATGACACAAACTGATATACAACCCCAAAAAGTTTGCCATGACTTTTTTTATTTTTCAAAATAACGACGGCAGGAAAAAGGTCTTTTATTTTTTTTTCATGTTCGGGAATTTGAGAGTCATCTACGATTATGATTTTTTTATGACTTTGGACATAGTACATAACACTTGAAATAGTATCAAGGACAAATTCAATTGTACACGTAGGCCCAATGGGAATGACAACCAAAAGGTTTACAAATGATTTCATAATTCGCTGAGTATTTTAGATAGAACGAATAGAAAAGGAAGCACAGGCATTGTGAATAAGAACCTTTCCCAATTAATCGGGTCGGTATAATCATTGGCTATGATAGCCTATGCGGATTAACACTCAGTCCTTGACTATTGAATTTGCCATGTTTAAAAATATAAAATTAATGCAATGCACACAAATTAAGTTGATATCACAAGCAAATCCGAACGCCGTTTCGCCCGAGCGTTGCGCGCGTCAAGTCATCATAAGGTCTGCTTCCATTCGGCTGACTCGAGTGCCTGCTCAGGACTTAAGCAACCAAAATTGTTCTGCGAAGTCAAGGGTGTGAACTTTTTAATTTCTCTTCCTCTACAATAACTCGATCAATCCATCGCTCGGCTATTTGCGAATGGATTTTATCGAATGGAAGAATGGGCTCGCGTACGTTGCTTGTTGGATAAATTTTTTGACAAAACAACAATCGCTTAAAGAAGTGAATGGAGATATCTAAATGTTGGTTCGAAAAGGCAAGGACGGGAAGAATTTTTTGAAACAGCTCAGTGGCGGATTCCTCATCACCTAAAACCCATCGCCTGTAAATCTCGGTGTAAATCCAATGCATTCCGGTAGGCATAAAGGCGTGGACACCTCGTTTCAATCCCTCAAGCATCTGATTCACAGCCCAACCCCCGCTTACATTCAAACGGCCACCGGTAAGTTCAAGGATGCGCGAGTATTTTACCCCTGCAGGCACCGTCTCAACTTTAAGGCAACGAAAGGCGTCAACGGTGTCAAATAAATTCAATATTAATTCATCCGATAGTCCATATCCTGAAGCATGCCAGTCTTGTAGCATAATCATCTCCGGACCCAGTTCTGCCAATTCATTGAAATGATTTTTGAACTGGAATTCATCTTCAAAAGGTATCTGGAATAAAATATTTTTACATCCCAGTGAAATGTATTTTCTGATTAAACGCTTGCTCTTTAAAAGATCCGTTTCTCCCGCACCTGCAATTACTGTAACCTTATTTCCAGCTATCTCAAGAACAGCCTCCACCATTTCTAATCGCTCCACTTCAGTTAATTTGTACACCTCCGCAGCCATGGCCGGAACCAGAAAACCAATGACTCCTGCATTCAAGGCTTCACTAACATTTTTCTTGAGAGCAGGCAGGTTAATGGTATCGTCCGTGTTGAAAGGCGTGTTTAACACCGTAACGATTCCCTTTAATGGAAATAACTCCTTCATACTTCAAATGACTTCTTTAAATTATTGTTTTATAATCCAGACGTCAGTTACGCGGCTTCGTTGTCTCCAGTTCAAATGTTCTTCATCTGGTCTATCGAAAGTAATTTTCAGTTTGCCGTCCTTTATCAATCCATTTGGAATCAAAAACTCTTTGAACTGTTCAAATCCTTTTTCGTATTTAGACGGCTTCAGTCGTTCGCCATTAGCACGCAACAGCGCCTCGCCGAAGCCTGAAATACGAATCAGGTAGCGGGAATTTGGATCCAGTTCATTGTACTGCAACTCCGGGGCAAATTGAAATAACTGAGTGGATAATCGTTTTCTGCTTAGCCCATTATTTTCCCAGAGGTAATCAATAGCATCATCCGTTTCAGAAATCACATGTTTTGCATCACTACTCGAAATATTGTCGTAAAAGCTACCTTCACCAGCGGTTTCGTAGGTCCGGATGAAATCAAGCTTCGCCAGCTTTTGTTCTTCTGCCTCTAGCAATCTAATTTTGTTAAACTCATCTTCCAGCCACCAACGATTATTCAATGGATAGTCTATGAAGTCCAGCACTGCTCCCCTCTCCGATCCGGAGGCATGGTATTTTTTTACACTCGATTGAAGTCCCACTGAACGAAATAAATCGTCCAGGTACTGAACTGCTTTTTGCTTTAAATCCTGGGCCACCAATTGTTTGTCTGCTCTTTGGACGACCGCTAGCGCCTCATCCATCGCTTTGTCGGCACTAATAGTCCTTGCGTTAGCTAACAACGCATTCGCTTGCACTTCAAGATTCTTTTCGTACGAGTTACGCTGCTGGAGGTAGGCATCGTAATAGGCGCGCATCACCAACTGCTGCCACCGCCAGTTGCCATCAAGCTGAGGGTTTTCGACTTCTAATTTTTTCCAATGCGCCAATGTCTTTGCAATATTGGAGTTTGTAGCAATCGGGCCAACCCAGTTTTGCTCTAAAGCAAGAATTCCATCGGCCGCATCTTTCGCCACCCCCGAACCGAAAAAGAAATTACAATATTCTATCATCACATTTTTCACATCACTTTTTGTGTTCCATCCCATCTGGCTCCACGTAACTTTGTTCACATCATCATGCACACCATCCGAATAGGTAAGAAATCCATCAGTGCTGCCTGCATATTGATTATGAACACCGGCATAATAAAGTGGTTGGGGGTTTGTAGACTCACGGCCCAGGGTCAATGCAAACGCCTGGTCCCATCGCTTTACAGGATAAGAACAACGTACATTGTGAGTAATGTCAGCATAGTGACGAAGTTTATACTTTTTGGGCAACCGTTTTCTTTCAACGTCAATAGGCGGGCTACTTGGGCCGTTCACCACTCCTGTTAGCCAATCCGGATTTTTCTCATCGAGATACTTAAAAAAATAGTCAACCTTTTCTTCATCGAATCCCTGTAAAGAAATCCACATACCTGCATTCGGATGGTATTGTTTCAATTCCGTGGCAAGGTTTTCCAAAAACGGCAACACCTCAGCAGGGTGATTTTCGCCAGGATCGCCACCGGGAAAAAACACGCCATCAAGACGGGGAAGCTGCCGATAGAGAAGCCGATGTTTCTCTAATTCAACCTCTCTTAATTTCTTGTCCTTTAAAGCGACATCCGCCGGTGTCCATATCCAATAATCGGCGTCATATTTTTCACAAATTTTGCTAAGCGCAATGTTCATCTCTTCTCTCGGATACTTCATCAGCACACTGGGAGGCTTGTCCTGAAAAGGAGTATTCTCAAAACTATTTGCGCCGAACAGAATTTGTTCGCGAAAATGCTGGTCGAACTGTTCAATGGTCCAGGCGTCCCAGGAATTTGCAGTATTTCGATATCCAAATTGATGACCGCGTAGAGAAAATTCAGGGGAAGAAGCAATGTCAACATTGGATGTTAACAGTATTTGTTTGTCGGTTATGATTGACGTGGCTAGTAACTTTCCGATACCATATAAAATTCCCCTAGCGTCACCACCGATAATCCACAAAATATTTCGGGAATTTCTTACTTCGTGGTAAAGTCGATAGCCTTCCTTCTTGAACTCCGGTAAATCTCTGCCAGCGTGGCTGGGTAACGGTTCTCCATATAAATCTTTATCGCTTGACAGAACGCATGCAATTACAGTTTCATTAGGCCAGGCGTCAGATAATTCTAGTACTAGAGATGTACGTTTACTAATTTCTTCTGTAAGAATTTCGCCTGCAGATTCTCGAACGGGTGATTTGATATTTTGAGAAAGTAAAATGGTGGCGTTAGATAAGTTGATCGTCTTTTCTGATTCTTTATTACACGATGCAAGCAATGCGACAAACGAAAGGCAAAATAAGGTGCTAAAGATCTTCATGATCGAAGTTTATTGATAGGTGCAAATAAAGAAAAACTGGACTCAATAGCATTAAGTAGGAAGCATGGTTTGAGCCAACATCTCTGTTATTTTTGATATCCAATTTGTTTTTCGCAAAACGCTCCTTCAGTGACGTAAATTCAGCACGGTAGTTCAATTACATCTGCTATTGCCAGTCGAATTTTTTTGACAAAGACGTTGTCAAGTCGCGAAGAGACTTAAATGTGTCGCTATTGGTGAATCGTTGCAGTCTTAGTGGACCTTCGAGTCTTCGAGTCTGTGGCATTATCTAGGTGACACGCCCGAAAACACGCGACCAACATATAATATAACTTCGCCCCTTGTAACGTCATTTTTATATGCTTAACAAAGGCTAATATCGCAAAGCGTATTTGTGTAGGATTCGTTGATGTGGGCCTCATCTTTGATTCCCAACTCACGCTCATAAAACATTAGCGCTCGGTCATAGTCCTCAAGTTTATAGTTCGTCAATCCTATGTTGTGAAGGCTAATGGCTATCCTTCTTGGTTGGCGTCCTTTTCGTGCAATTCTAGCGTTTCAAAAAAAAAATTTAAAGCCTCGTCAGATTTTCCAATAACAAGATGCGCGGTACCTAAACCGTTTAGCAGCATTTTTTCTTTGTTTCGATAACCATTTCGCTTCGATATTTTCTAAGTGCGTAATTAAACAACGTTAACGCAGAGTCAATGCTGCCAAATCTTCTTAGCAGTTGCGCTTTTAACCTGTTGCTTTAAGCATTTTCAAGCTGTCGTCACCCGCATTGGCAATTTTCAAAGCTTCATTGGCGAATTTGAATGACGTT
>DASQTN010000881.1:0-4646 GCA_035641895.1 Chryseolinea sp.
GAAGATGGTGAAGGCGGTGCCGCTCAATTTTTTAATCCTAACGGGGTGGCTGTCGGTTTACAAGGTATTATTTATGTCGCTGACGGAACGCGTGTTCGCAAAATCACTGGTTCGGGAATGGTAACTACGCTAGCCGGAAGCCTGACACCCGGTCTTGCTGACGGTAATGGAGCATCTGCTTTGTTTAATTCTATTGGAGCAATTGCGGTTGATCGGGATGGAACCGTTTATGTGATAGATAATTTTTTTTACGAACCCAACGGTCCACCTTATGGCTCACGCATCCGGAAAATCTCTCCTAGTCAAGACGTTATTACCTTTTATACACATTGCGCCATTTTTTACGGACTTGCCTTAGATTCAAGTAAAGATATTTACACGATGGAAGATGGAGTTCTGGAAAGTTATATTCAAAAGATTACACCCGCGAAAGCAATTACAAAATTCGCGGCGATACCTCTGTCATATGCGATCAATGTCAGTTCACAGGACATTATGCATATCACTGGATACACCACTGATTTTAGTTATTATTACGACAAAGTTTATAGAATTACGGATAAAGGACAATATATACCAATTGCCGGAGGCATGACAGGATTTGCAGACGGTAACGGAAACACGGCGCAATTCACTTCGCCGACCGGCTTAGCTACCGATGCATCCGGAAACATCTACATAGCGGACAAGGGCAATAACCGCATCAGGAAGGTCAGTAAGAAATAAAAATTTTGAATGACATCGGTTATATTTTCTTTATTAACGTACACGTATCTGCTGATGCAGTAAATATTTTGTGACAGTCCTTTTCATGCAAGTCTAAGTAGGAGTTCCAAGATTGTTGTCGATCATCGCGGAGTCTTTCATAAACGTCGTCGAAAACAGTATTTTTCGACGGAATTTCCTCGGTTGAAATTAGTTTTCCATTAGCATCAGAACTAATCGTGAAAGAAGGATCTTCAGCAGATGTAAGCCAATTTTGAAATATGATATCTACCTACTGAGATTCCTTGTGTTAAGATTTCGTTTTGCCGACGACCAATTATGATTGCATCGTCGCCATACCTTTTCCACGACGAGTCGGTGAACTAGGCCTTGCCCAATCAATTCACCGAATACAAGCAAACTTTTACCGAACGTGACGAATACCTGCTCTCATTTTTCATGACTGCGATCCATCCATGTATTAAAAAAATCGTGAGCTCCTTGGGTGGTACCGACGACTTTCGGGCCTATAAATACGACATGCATCTAGCAGTAAGATGAAAACGATGAAAGACATTAAAACTCGTTCAACAGCAGCGCTGGAAGGAAATCGATAAATAGCTATTATGGAAGTTGAACGGTTAGAACCATTAGATCGATTCCAACATTAAGATTGCATTTTGTACCAATCAAAATAACCAAATGAAACGGATTATGAAGCTTATGAAAATCACGAAAATTTTAAGTTTATGGTGTCTTGTCACATTAGTGACGTCTTGTGGAGACGATGAAGGCAAAGCCCGGATTGTAGTGCGCCTTACTGACTCACCCGGAGACTATGAAGCTGTAAACGTGGACATTCAAGATATTCAGGTAAATGCAAATACCGATAGTGAGGATGGTTGGAAATCGCTGCCAAATGTGAATAAAGGGATTTATAATCTTCTTGAATTGACAAACGGTACAGAGACGGTGTTAACGAGCGCCGAATATCCCACCGGCAAGATCGGTCAAATCCGTCTGGTGCTGGGAAGCAATAATTCAGTGACAATTGATGGAGACTCCTATCCACTGGAGACTCCAAGCTCGCAGCAGTCAGGGTTAAAGCTGCTCTTGAATGCTGATCTGACCAATGGTATTACTTATGCTATTCTACTTGACTTTGATGCCGCCTTGTCGATAGTAAAAACCGGTAATGGAAAGTATGTGCTTAAGCCGGTCGTTAAGGTAGTATCAGAAGCCTTGGATGGGGCGATTGCAGGTAAAGTGTTACCGGATGAACTGAATGTAGCGGTTTTTGCTATTTCCGGGATTGATACATTAGGCACCAGCTATGTTCCTGCAGGCTCAAGCGATTTTTTCTTGGGAGGACTTCCCGCGGGTAGTTACTCCGTTGCTTTTGATCCAGGGGAATTGTCGAATTACCACGGGAAGATTCTTGAAAACACTTCAGTAACTCTTGGATCTGTCACCGACGTTGGGGTTATAGAGCTTCTGCCAGAATAAGTAGCCACAAATTGCTGCATTCCTTAAGAGTAACCGGAAGACTTTCTTCCGGTTACTCTTCACTCTATCTCCTTTAAAGAACAAATCCAATTCGGATGGAATTCGATTACATGAAACAAAATATAAATCAAACTAAAATGGAAAGGGTATTATCTTTTACTATGGATCTTTTATTGCCGTCCTTCTATTTAAAGTTGTATGGGTCCAACGATTGTATTACCCAAAAAAATGTTTCAGGTCAGGCTTTCAAATCATATTTCTAATTGATTCCGTGAAGATCAAAATACAATTGACTTTCAGACGAAAAGCCAAAGTTCGACGCAACGTTCATGAGTGCTTTCTTCTCCACCAGAAAATGCCAGCGGCAGCTATCATCAAAATAGCCCCAACCACATAAGGCAAATATGTGCGGAGGTAGAACTCACGCCGACGGACGTAGCGAAGTTCCGCAACCCGATTGTTCGGGTCGTTTGGTCCTTCATAGATTAGTTTCAGGCCCCAGTCTTCATCGTTGGGCATACGCGGTAAGCGTATAATGCCCACGTTACTCGAAGCCAGCCTTCCGTTATTGGCATCATGCCAGGTGCCGTTTCTCGGATCATACCATTGCGCGTTATAGACTCCGTTAGGATGAGCACCCCTCACGGACGATTGCAGACACTCCGGTTCGAAGTACACTAGAAAGATATTTCTGTCATCAGTGCGAGCGCAATAAGCCCATCCCCTATAGCTCACTATTTCGTTCGTTTTATTGGGGGAAACCAGATCGGCATTTGGCACAAGTTCCTGGTACCTTGATCCAATAGAGAATGCGAATTGAGCGAGGTACTTCATCTGTGCCGCTGAAGTCCAAGTAAAGGCGTCCCACATATGGGTCGGTGCTTCGGGCTCAATATCTCCACCCCAGATTCCCTCTGCTCCATATACATGACCTGCCAATCCTCCAGACAGAAAGCAACCGTATGCGCCGGACCTTACGATCTCATTGTCACGCTTGGTGTTTCCGTCTGCTCCGCTGGCGTAGCTGACGCCAATGCCTTCACCGCGCGCGTCCTTATAGCCGGCATAATACGGTTCTCCGTTCAATGCCGGTCGTGGATACTTGGATTTGAATATTTCAGTGAGATACCAATAATTGTCGTGTTCGCGTTTGTTGCCTATCTGATGCAACGTTACCCAGGAGCTATCGCCCCAGTTTTCGAGCGTGGATGGGTTGGCATTTGCCGATAGTAAATTGCCGAATGGCAGGGGACCATATTGCTCCTGAACTTTTCCGATTGCACGAGAGAGTTGTGCCGGGCTAACCGTGGCCTCAATGATGTCGAGATGAACTGGCCCTAATATAACGTTATACGCGTGATACCGTGCATAAAAGTACTGGAGGAATCGTACATATGAATCCGGCCACTTGTGGTACTTCGACCAAAGCAAGCTTGCATCACGCCGGAACGCCTCCATAAAGGGAACAAAACCATTTGCATTCAAATAGGCAATCTTCCTATCAATATATTTGAAATACTCTGGGTTGATCCTGTCCATGTCGGGAAAGAAATTTCCATAACCTGGTACCTTTCCTGGAAACATGAATGGTCTGCCTCCTTCATTGTCCATGTTCTTTGCACTGTTTTTCCCGAACTCCATCCATGCAGACCGGATAGTGGTTTTCGCCGAGTCGTGCATACGTAAGTGATACGAACTATCGTCTGTCATCCAGTTAGGATAGGTCGCAATCATATTGATCCAGTTAAATCCTTGTTCCTTTCGCAGACGTACGTAATCTTTGAACCCGGCGTTTGGACCTATTGGCCTTTTCACAGTATCGTCATACCACTTAAAACGATCGGCTCCCATCGAGAACCATGTGTCTCCAATAGCGAAGTACGGAGTGCCGTCATCAAACATTAGCGCATGCTTGTTTGGCGTGGCCCTGATGAATCCATGACGGAGAGGGTTTTCGCGCAATTCCGTTTCTGTCCAACCGACGGCCGTCACCGAGCCATGCTTGCCATCCAGGCCGGGATCCGATGTAGACGAAGCACTTGTCCAGGACCATTCTCCTTTCTTAGTGGGCACAAAACGGACGATAAAATTATCGCCGCCGTCCCAAAAGCCATAAATTCTTTTACTAAACCCGGGCCCATTGAGTTCTATCCACACGTCCACATCGGTATAAGGATTTACATATTTCTTCTGTGACTGGAGCTTTACTTCTAAGAGTTCCCAGACATGCAGCGTGTCCTGCGCAATTAGCGAACGGTGAGACACAAACATTTGACTAACGAGAACGATGCTAAATAGAATTTGGGAGTTCATGGGACTAAAAGATATAAGAGGTTGAAGTCAATATTGCTATTTCAAACTTGAGATCTTGTTTCATGACAACTGCCAAAGTCAAGCTGAAGGAGTCTTTTCGCACCTCCGTACTTTCATTTCTA